>JAUZEU010000589.1 GCA_030838885.1 Bryobacterales bacterium
TGACTCGACCCGGAGTCTCCTTGACCGCCTTGGCAATCGCCTCACCAAGATCATGGCTGAGCTCTCAAAAATCGATCCCGCCGGTTAATGGGCAGCGATTGGCCGGTTAAGTTGAGATACAGGAAACGGCTGAAGAAAGAAAGTCCGGTGCCGGTAAACCTCCTTGCGTGGAAATCCGTCCATACCCATGAATGGAACCGGCAGCAGCCACCGGCTGGGTCACGAAAGAGATGGAGAGCGCGCGAGCAGCGGCTGATTTTGATGCCGTGGTCCGGGAGTATTGGCCCAGGGTGTTCCGTTTTATCCTGGTTTCACTGCGCGACAGGAATGACGCTGAAAGCCTGACTCAGGATTGTTTCTTAAAAGCATTCCGGGCCTGGCGCAATTTTCGGGGCGATTCGAGCATTAATACCTGGCTGATGAGAATCGCGGTTAATCAGCTTCGCGATCACTCCCGCAACAGACGCCTGCAGTTCTGGAAGCGTACCAGGACTGCTGGCTCCACTGCGGAATGGCCGGTTGCCGACCTGCGCAGTTCACCAGAAGATGACGCGGTGACAAAGCAGCAGGTGGAAGCGGTCTGGCGTGCCGCAACCAACCTGCCGCAGCAGCAGCGGACGGTCTTTCTGCTGCGGTTTGTGGAAGACATGGATCTGCTGGAAATCGCGGCGGCGACAGGTCTGAAAGAAGGGACAGTGAAGACGCACCTTTTCCGCGCGCTGCAGGCGGTTCGGGAGCAAACAGGTGGGGTGAGATGACGCGGCATTTGTCAGATGAGGAGATTTCAGCGTGGGTTCTGGGCGAGCGCACGCCAATGCAGGAAGCACACCTGGCGGGTTGCAGGGAGTGCGGCATCAGGACCGGGCGGTTACAGGCCGCGCTTTCGGGCTTTCGGGAATCCGCAATCGCCTGGGCGGCGCGCGAGCAACATGCCGTGCCGGTTCCCACCGCGCCACGTTGGTGGCAGCCGCGTTCTCAATGGTTGCTGGCCGCTGCCGCCCTGGTGCTCATGACTGCCGTTCCGGCGTACCGAAGTTACTCCGCGCATCTGAGTGCGGCGCGCGAACGAACCGTGCTCGATGCAGCAGAAGATACGGCGCTGTTGAATCAGGTGGACACACAAATATCCAGAGCCGTTCCGGGACCAATGGAACCACTGGTACCACTCGTAGCCTGGAACACGGACGCGAATGATACTCACAAAGGGAACAATGAAACTAATCGGTAGTTCGGCACTGGCTCTGACCCTGGCTGTTTCTGCCCTCGCGCAAGGTCCAGGCGCGCCTCCGCCGCCCGCAGGACAGCAGGACGGACCACCGCAGGGGCGCGGAGGCCGTGGCTTCGAAAATTCGCCGCCACCACCACGTGCGAGCCGCCCTCCGATGGAGCGCGCTCTGCAGCGGGGACCCGGTGGACGCTGGTGGAACAACCGTGAGATGGCGCAGAAACTGAGCCTCAACTCGGATCAGCAAAAAAGGATGGATGACATCTTCCAGCAAAACCGGCTTAAATTGATCGACCTGAACGCCACGCTGCAAAAGGAGGAAATTACCCTGGAACCGCTGGTGGCCTCAGACGCACCTGATGAGCCGAAGATCCTTTCTCAGATCGATCGGGTGGCGCAGGCAAGGGCAGAACTGGAAAAGGCAAATGCGCGTTTTCTGCTGGGAATTCGCAGAGTGCTCACGCACGAGCAGTGGAAGAAGCTGCAGGCCGAGCGTCCGGTGGCCGGAGGCGGTCCCGCAGGACCGGGCGGGCCGAATGGGCCGGGCAGACCTGGCGGCTTTGAAGGCGGACCGCATCCACCACCGGGCCCGGGCCGGAGAGAATAAGCAGTAGCTGACAGCACCTGGGGCATAAGAACAGCCCGCGGTGCTGTCTAAGACAACCCGCCTACGGCCGGTTCAGATACTTCTTATAAAGATCCTTCTGCTTGTTAGAAAGATCCACCGGTTTGCCTTTAATAAACAACTTCCTGATTTGAGTCTGAGCTTCCAGCGGATCGCCATCGGTCATCATCAGATCGGCCCACTTACCCTCCTCAATTGTCCCGATCTGGTCACTCACACCCCAGATTTCCGCGGCATTTTTGGTGATCGCCTTCATCGCGTCATCGTGAGGCAGACCAAACGCAACGGCCTGGCCCGCCTGGTAAGGCAGATTGCGCGAAGCCAGATTCGCCTTGCCGGACAGAGTACCGAGTGAGAACAGAATGCCAGCCTTCTGAAGGTCCGCGGGAGTTGAGTAGCTTTCGTCATACGGGCTATCCTCATTCAGCGGCAGTGACAGCATAGGGCCCAGAATTACGGGTATGTTATGCGACTTAATCTCCTGAATTACTTTGTATGCTTCCGGCGCATCGCAAAGAATAATTTTCACCTTCTGCTTATCGCTGAAAGCGATCGCTTCACGAATTTCCCGCTCCCGGATGGCAGTGACCATGATCGGCTCTTTACCTTCCAGAACGGGTAACATCGCTTCCAGCTTCAGGTCCGGTTTGAAGTCCGCCGGCTTCGTATCCTTCGCCTGCTTGTAACGCCGGGCGCTTTCGAAGAACTCATTCACTTCGGCCATTTCCTTGTCGAAGGTGCGTTTGGATTCGGCAAAGCTGGACCGTCCCGCTCCACCACTCCCAGGGTCACCGTCCGAGCCGGCAAAACCACCACGCCCTGACTGAATCGTGGGCATCCGCATGTGCAGCCCGGCGCGCGGCTTCAACCCCATCTCATCCGTGGTCCAGCCATCCAGGTGCATCAGCGAAACATGCCCGCCGATCAACTGGCCTTCAGGCATTGTTGCCACGGTTGTAATTCCGTTGAAGCGCGTGACCGGAATATGTTCGCTCGATGGATTTACCGCCGTAAGCGCCACCAGCTGCGGATTGAACTTACCAATTTCCGCCAGGTCCTGGGTTTCGCGCACGGAGTTCACTTCTATCAGCCCGACTTCCGTCGCGGCATCCACCATGCCCGGGTATACATGCATACCCTTGCCATCGATCACCTTCAGGTCTTTCGGTACAGAGAGGTTCTTGCCCACGCCAATGATCTTGCCATTCCGCACAATTACGGAGCCGTTCTGTATCTCGGGGCCTGCCATGCTGTGTACCGTAGCGCCTTTAATGACAAAGGAATCGTCGGCGGCCGGAGCGGCTGCTAACACCACAGGCATTAAAGCGAACAGAATCGATCTCATTGATTTGGTCCTCCCGCCGCAGCCGTCGGACCACCGCGCCCACCAGGTGCGGGTGTCGCCTTATCGGTCAAAGCTTTCTTCTCAATAGCTTTCTTAGGACGCGCCTGCAGATCCTGATCGCGATCGAAGTACTCATGACCGTCTATCCAGACCTTTTCCACTTTGCTGAAATTGGACAGCGGATGTGCATCATACAGCAGTACGTCAGCATCCTTGCCTACTTCAAGCGAACCAACACGCTTATCGATAGCCAGCTGTTTTGCCGGATTAATGGTGATCAGCGAGAGCGCTTCCGTCTCACTCAGCCCGCCATACTTCACGGTCTTCGCTGCTTCTTTGTCAAGGTGCCGCATAAGTTCCGCATCGTCTGAGTTCAACGAGGTCAGAACGCCTTTACGAAGCATTATGGCCGCATTATACGGGATGGCATCCTGGGCTTCCATCTTGTAAGCCCACCAGTCAGCAAACGTAGATGCGCCAGCGCCATGCGCGGCGATTTCTTTCGCGACTTTGTAGCCTTCCAGCACGTGTTGCAGGGTGCGGATCTTAAATCCGTAGTCGTCCGCCACATGCAGCAGCATCAGGATCTCATCCTGCCGGTAACAATGCGCATGCACGAAACGCTTTCCGTCCAGTACTTCGACCAGCGCTTCCAGCTTCAAATCCCGCGCGGGCGGAATCGCGACTTCGTTCTTCGCGACTTTCGCGTTGTAGGAGACCCAGGCTGCCTTATAGGCCTTGGCATCGTTGAATGCCTCGCGGATCACATCCTCCACACCCATCCGGGTGGCAGGGTACCGCAGGTTGGCTGTGGTGGCTCCGAAACCGCCGCCGGCTCCCGCCCGCTTGGGGTTCTCGCCCAGCGCGAACTTGATGCCGGGCATGGCGCCTTCGAACTTCATTGCGTTGGCGTCCTTACCCCAGCGCATCTTCATTACGACCGTCTTGCCACCAATGGAATTCGCACTGCCATGCAGGATGTTGGCCGTGGTCACACCGCCCGCCAGGGCACGATAGATCGCGATATCTTCCGGGTTCAGCACGTCTTCAATGCCAACCATGGAAGAGACCGATACGCTGCCCTCGTTAATCGCTTCCGCCATAATGTGCGAGTGGCAATC
>JAUZEU010000596.1 GCA_030838885.1 Bryobacterales bacterium
TCCGGTCGGCCGGCCGATCGGAAACTTCCTCTTCCTGGGCCCAACGGGCTCTGGAAAAACCCGTGTGGTGGAGGCCACCGCCGAATCCCTGCTGCAGAACTCTCGTGCAGTAATCAAAATCGATTGCGCGGAGTTTCAACACAGCCACGAAATCGCGAAGCTGGTCGGGTCCCCTCCGGGATATCTGGGCCATCGTGAGACGCACGCTCTGTTGTCGCAGGAAGCGCTGAATCAGCATCACACACCAAAAGTCAGGCTAAGCCTGGTGCTCTTCGATGAAATCGAAAAGGCATCCGACTCGCTGTGGAACCTTCTGCTGGGCATCCTGGATAAAGCAACTTTGACGTTGGGCGACAATCGCAAGGTCGACTTCTCAGCGGCGATGGTGTTTCTCACCAGCAATCTCGGCGCGACCGAAATGAACTCTCTGCTGTATCCGCGGCTTGGGTTCCACGCTCATTCACCGAATGACACCGCTGGCAGTGCGAAACTCGGAGCGCGGATCTCGGATGCGGGCATCGCGGCCGCTCGTCGCAAGTTCACTCCGGAGTTTATCAACCGTCTGGACAACATCGTCGTTTTCAAATCCCTCGGTAAAGAGGAACTGCGCAGGATAGTCGATATTGAGCTGGCAATGGTGCAACAGCGTATCCAGTCCGGGGGCGCAAACAAGCCGTTCCTGGTAAATGTCACCGATACCGCCAGAGAGTTTTTGCTGATGGAAGGCACCGATTTCAGGTACGGCGCGCGGCATTTGAAGCGTGCGATCGAGCGCCTGCTCGTAGAACCTCTGTCGAACCTGCTGGCCAGTGGCCAGATTCACCAGGGAGATTGCATCTGGGTAAGCCACATCAACGGGTCGGCTGCTCTGATATTTGGCCGTGAACCAGAAGCCGTGCAAGCGTGGAGGGTACTGGCAGGTCGCGCTGCATAAAGCGTTGAAGGGGATCGCACCGGTTAGACTGGCATCGCAAGTGTAAATGGCAGGAATCTCTTTCCTGAGAGGATAGAATGCTGAGAATTCAAAGGTCAGAAAACGGGGAAGTGATCTTTACGCTGAGCGGCCAACTGGACGAAGAACCTATAGTCGAGCTGGAAACACTGATTGACTCGGAAGCAAACGGGCGCCATATAGTCCTGGACCTGAAAGACCTGACGCTGGCGAATGAATATGCTGTCACCTTCCTTGAGCACTGCGAATCAAACAACATCACACTTGAGAATTGTCCACCGTACATCCGCGAGTGGATCAAGAGACAACGGCTAGGAAGTTAACACTACGGAAGGAGTAACGAGATGTCTGGATATACTGGCTGGGCAGCTGAACTGCCAGCCATCCACCATAACGCATCCTTTGAAAACGAGGATGTTACGCTGGCGAAAGTCGCGCTCGAAAGCGACGGACTTTACCGCAGCGGACTACCCCGCATTGTCGGTAACAGCGACGCTCTCCGGCGCGTACTCGACATGGTACGGGTCGTGGCCCCGACCGACGCCACGGTGTTGATCAAAGGCGAAACAGGCACCGGCAAGGAACTGATTGCGGAAGCCATTCACCAGTACAGCGACCGATCGAACGGCCCTTTTGTGAAAGTGAATTGTGCCGCCATCCCTGCGGGTTTGCTGGAAAGCGAGCTGTTCGGTCACGAGCGTGGGGCCTACACCGGGGCGGTCACGCGCGGCATTGGACGTTTTGAGCGGGCCAATCGGGGCACGCTGTTTCTAGACGAGATCGGCGATCTTCCGCTGGAGTTGCAGCCCAAGATTCTTCGAGTTCTGCAGGACAAAAAGTTTGAGCGTCTGGGGGGTGCTGCCACGATTCATGCCGATGTACGCGTGATCTGCGCGACACATCAGAATCTCTTTGAGATGGTCGGCGAACGTGAATTCCGCGCCGACCTTTTCTATCGGCTCAGTGTGTTCCCCATTGAGTTGCCGCCGCTGCGTGAGCGCCCCGAAGATATCCGTTTGTTAGTCCACCATTTTGCAATCCAATACGCGGATCGCATGCGGAAGCCGATTTCAGTTGTTTCATCGGATTTCATGGCGGCTCTTGAGCGTCATTCCTGGCCGGGCAACGTGCGGGAACTGCAAAACTTAGTTGAGCGTTCGGTAATCCTCTCGACCGGTACCGTGCTGAATGGTTCCCTGCCGGAAATCCCTCGCGCGCCTAAGTCATCCGCGCCGGTCACGCTGGAAGAGGCTGAGCGTGCGCACATCCTTCAAATTCTCCTGCAAACACAGGGTGTGATCGGTGGTCCGAAAGGCGCTGCCGGCCGGCTGGGCATGCCTCGGACGACCCTGATCGCCAAGATGAAACGGCTGGGAGTTAATCCTTATCAATACTCATCAGCGCTCGCGCGAGCAAGAGAGACGGCGGCATGAGCCAGAGCCGCGCGTGGGGGCGGCGCGATGTGGATCTTTTGAAGTCGCTCTCGCTGAACAGACGGTAAGTTCGTTCGATACCAGCGCGATTCGAAGGTGGAGGAAATTGCATCAGGACACACGTTCAAAGGCGCGTCTTCTTCTCTACGCTCTGCCTGCTGACGCCGGTGCGCTTCCGTCCAGGGACGGAGACGAGCGCCCGAGCCTGGAGCCGACTATGGTGACATTGTCCCCAGTGTGAATAAGCAATCGGACAGCCCAATGGTGGCGCTGCCGCCAGCCTGTTGATGCCCGTGAACTCCCAGCCGGATTCATACGTATCTGCCTTTTCCGAGGCAGCAGCATGGAATAAACCGCTGAAGTTCGCGCGAAACGGCGGGCGCTGACGTATATCGCGTTTCTGACCGTGTTCAGTGCCGCCGCTTACACCGTGTCGTTTTCGGTTCAGGCTAACTGGACGCCACTTGTGGTGATGGCTTGCGCCGGCCTGGCCGCGCTGGCCGCCAGCGCTGTCACTGGACGGAGCTTAGCGTGTATCGGGTGGCGGCCGGGACCCGTGAAGTATCTGTTCGCAGGGTGGCTGATCCCGATCGGCTATGCTGCTGTGACGTACGGGTTGGCGTGGATCACCGGAATCGGCGCAATTCCAACGCCTCTCTTCCTGCAGCGCGCCGCGATTACACTCGGGCTGCATGACAAGTCACCAACGGAGATTGTGCTGTCTGCGTTTCGTATCTGTCGGTGATGGGCGTGGTGAACCCTGCGGCGCTGACACAGGAGATGGGCTGGCGGGGGTTCCTGGTACCTGAGCTGAACCGATGGATGGATTCCGTCGCGCGGCTGTATCCAGTGGCATTATCCGGGAGGTATGGCATTGGCCCGCAGTGCTCGGGAGTGAGTATAACGTGGGCACACCGGTGCCTTACGCGTTGCTGTGCCTTACCGCGATGGTGATGACGACTTCGGTTTTCTAAGCCTGGATTCGCCTGAAGTCAGGGTCCATCCGGCCTTGTGTGCTGGCGCATGCGGTGCATAATGCGATTTCCAGAAGTTTTTCGACCGGATCACGATCGAGAATTCATACGGAATACTTCACTACTGAATTCGGGATCAGACTGGTGATGACTACGGCGCCTGTTGCAGCGTATTGCCGGAAGAAAGCAAGCGTACCGCTCACGTACGGTCACAGCTCCTGAATATTTATCTTTCCAGGTTTAAGTTACTGAGTTTATAGATAAATCCAGAATTTCTTCACATCTGCGAGCTGCAGTTTTTCCACGCGCAATGCTACTGAGTGGTTGTGAATGGAAACTTTCGCAGCGAGGATTGGGAGAGGTCGCGGGAGCGCGCGGTTGCGGTTGCACCCCAGGACGTGGCGGACTTCGTGCGGACGCGGCTGGGGATGGATCTGGATCCGAAGCAGGAGGAGTTGCTGCGGACGATGGGAAACCGGGTATTACTGAACTGCACGCGGCAGTGGGGGAAATCCACGACGGCGGCTTCGGTGGCGGTTTGCCGGGCGTACAGGGTGCCGGGGAGTCTGGTGCTGGTGGCGAGCCCGACGAAGCGGCAGTCGGCGGAACTGGTAAGGAAGGCGGCGGGGTTTCTGCGGCAGTTGGGAATCAAGCCGGTGGGGGACGGGGATAACGAGACGTCACTGCAGCTTCCGAACGGGTCGAGGATTGTGGGGCTGCCGGGGACGGAGTCGACGATCCGGGGGTTTTCGAGTGTGTCACTGCTGCTGATCGACGAGGCGGCGCGGGTGACCGATGCGATGTACAAGGCGCTGCGGCCATGCTGGCGGTGGGTGGCGGGGACTTGTGGATGATGAGCACGCCGTTCGGCAGGCGCGGATTCTTCTATGAGACGTGGGCGCATGGAGGGGCGCACTGGAAGCGGGTGCGCGTGCCGGCGACGGAGTGTCCGCGCATTCCGGCGAGCTTTCTGGAGTTCGAGCGGGCCGATATGGGAACGACGTTCGAGCAGGAGTACATGTGTGAATTCGTGGACTGCAGCTCCGGGGCGTTCGACCGGGATCTGGTGGAGGCGGCGCTGGACGAAGAGGAAGAGGCGTGGCAGCTGGAGCCGCTCTGGAAGGAGAAATAAATGTGCTATCTGGGGCTGGATTTAGGGCAAAAGCACGATTATTCGGCGATCGCGATTGTGGATATGCAGGACAGGATGCGGGGGCAGCAAAGGCCGGCGAATGGACGGATGGTGGTGCGATATCTGGAGCGGGCACCGCTGGGGACAACGTATCCGGCAGTGGTGGAACAGGTGAAGCGGCTGGTGCAGAGCCAGATGCTGCGCCAGAGATGCGCGGTCATTGCGGACGCGACGGGAGTGGGCGCGCCGGTGGTGGATCTGCTGCGCGGGGCTCGGCTGGGGTGCGAGGTGACGGCGGTGACGATCACGGGAGGGGCGAGGGAGAGCGGCTATGCGGAAGGGCCGTCGGCGGAGGTGCGGGTGCCCAAGCAGGATCTGATTGCGGGAGTGCAGGTGCTGCTGGAGAGCGGTGAGTTGCGGATTGCGGCGCGGCTGCGTCATGCGGGGACGCTCGTGAAAGAGTTACTGGATGTGCGGGTGAGGGGTGGATTACGGGGGCGGCTGCGGATTGGGGCGGACGGGGCCGGGGAGCATGATGATCTGGTGATTGCTTTGGCGCTGGCGATTTGGCGGGCGAAGCGGGGGACGCCGACGTTTGGGCCTATGCCGAACCGGTTGGGTTGGTAGGGGGTG
>JAUZEU010000657.1 GCA_030838885.1 Bryobacterales bacterium
TCCACGCTCGCATTACCCGATTTCGGAACTCCGGCGTAAGCATATTTCGTGAAGTAATTCGAGAACTTTCGGTAATTCAGTTTCGCTTCCAGCGTTACCGACCCCACAGCGTCTTTCGGGATCGCTACCCGGAAGTGGACTGTATCGTCAGCGCCTGGAGGAATCAGCCGAACATACAGCACGCTCCGCGTCTGCCAGGCATTGCGTTTATTGATCGGATTGCCCTCGCCATCCAGCTGGAACGATTTATAAAAATGTGCGCCCTTATCCACAGGCCCCTTGCCATCGTCTTCCACGCGGCCGCTCCACGCCAGAATGCGACCGCTCGCATCCCGTGCCTGGAATTCCAGCCACACGTCGTAGCCGTCAACGGTGCCCGCCGGGAAGAAGTGACCGATTTTCTTCGTTCGCACCACGGCATCCACGCGAACCGTCGAGCCCGGCTGCAACGCCACGCCGGGCGCGTTCAGCGGCGCCATAACCTTGCCAACGTCGCGAATGGTGACCGGGCCATTTTGTTCTGCCTCTTCACCCACGCCAAACATGGATTGCGAAGCGGGAACGTTGTCAGCCGCACCGCGCCGAGTTTGGACCTGACCTTTGGTTTCCTCAACAGGCGAAGCCGCAAACAGATCGACAGTCATAAACCCGGACTGCAGAAACTTCACTTCTTCCGCCAGTTGCACTGTGTCATTGTTGACGAACGGCACAGCAGTATTCGCGGCGGGGAAACGATGAGAATGAATCATCCCGCCCTTATTGCCCGCGTCGTTCGACTTCACCATCGGCATGTGACAATCGCCGCAGCCCTGCGATTTCGGCGGATAATAAAACGATCTCGCACCCTGACCAGACACGCCACTCGCCTGCCAGTTGTCATACTCATTGAACCCGCGAATCCAGCGGTAATGATTCACCGGCTGATCCAGATGCACCTTGTGGCATGCCGAACAATACTCCGATGTGTCGGCGCGCATGAACGGCTTCATGAACGTCCGCTTGTGCGGCTCCGGATTCAGGTACGTGAGAAAATCGCCCGCCTTACGAATCACGGGATTGCTGCTCGAAGCGAGCCTGTGCAGCGGCGGATACATGATGGTGAACCCCGAGTTCCCCATCGAGCTGTCCACGTGAACAATGGAATGGCATGACACGCAACCCAGGCCATTCTGTGCTTCAGGCGTCTCCAGTTGATCCTTGATTGGCTTGTCGAACCGGCCATTGAAGAACACCGCGTGATCATGGCAGGCGGCGCACCACTTGCTTCCCTGTGTGCCACTCAGTTCCTGCATGTGCAGAATCGAGGCGCGGTAAAAGCGGTTATTGAAGGAGGCAAAGTGATGCATGCTCCCGTTCCACTGGTCGTAGATATCTTTGTGGCACTCGCCGCACGTCTTCGAGTCCATGAAGAAATCGGCGGGGATCAGACCGCCGGTATTGGTTCGCGCGGAAGATGGCCAGAAGGGCGACTTCGGCCCCGCGCCTTCCTCCGCCATGGACGCGGGCGGCACTGCCGGATTCTGAATGCGATCATCCGGACGGCCAAACCGGAAGACCACGGCGATCAGGCTCAGCGTCACCACAAGCGTGCGCGCTCGGGGCACCAGCATCAGCAGCCCGATCACTCCCAGCGCGATATGTATCCAAAGTGCAGCGCGGTGCTCGCTGGTGGCGCCCTGCACAATCAGGTAGACGCCAAACAAAGAGGCTGCCGCGAGAGGAATTACCCTGGGATTACTGCGCCACTTCCAGCACACCCATGCCGCCGCCGCGGAACCCAGCACGAGGTGCAGCAGGATATTCGCGACGTAAAAAAGCGTCGCAGACGGCAGGGCCGCAACATACGCGACGTTCAGAAGAGCAAGAACGATGAGCCAGAACAAGGTAGCCTCTCATATTATGAGATGGCTCGGAGCACAGCAATAATAGAAACATACTATTGAGATTGCTCCGTCGTGCAGCGGACAATCTGCAGAATCGGCCTGTGAACAGATCTTCCCCTACGTTGCGGCTTTTGGCTGGCCTCGCCGTGACCCTGGCGGCCGTGGGAGTGTATTCCGGCTACACGATTCTGCAGTTACGGAGCCTGCGGGAACTGCAGAGCCAGACCATCGACCGCAACCGCACCGACACGCTGCTGCTGCTGCGCATTCAGAACAGCCTGAACTCACTCGGACTGGCCATGCGCGACATGCTGGACACCCAGGAGCCTTATCCGCTCATCGCCTGGCAGCCGCAGTTCCGGCGTATCTGCACGGATCTGGAAGATGCGCTGGCCCGCGAAGAGAAGTTTTCCCTTGCAGACCGCACTCCGGGTCAGCGACGCTATCTGGCCGATTCGTTCCGGCAGTTTCGTGAGGCTGTGGACCGGGTCTTCACCATCAGTCCGGAGGCCGAAGCGCGGGCGCAGATTCGGCTGTCATTACAGGCCAGACAGGCTGCTCTCAGCACCGCTGTCGCACGTCTGCTGGTTCAGAACAATGAGAGCGAGCAGGAAGCTGCCGCCCGCACGAGCCAGCTCTATCAGGGCGTCGAACGTAACGTATATATATTCCTGACCGCCATGCTGGTGGTGATCGTGCTGACCAGCCTGTACCTGGTCAATTACAACCGGAGGCTGTTCGACCGCGTCGCCGTGCTGTCAGAGCGCCGCAGCGAACTGGCGCGCCAGTTGATCACCATGCAGGAAAATACCTTCCGCTCCATCTCGCGGGAGTTGCATGATGACTTCGGCCAGATCCTGACAGCTATCGGCGCTATGTTGAAGCGAGCCGACAGGAAGACGGGCGACTTACTGGAAGTGCGCGAGATTGTGCAGACTACGCTTGAGAAAGTTCGGTCACTGTCGCATGCGCTGCATCCGGTGGTGCTGGATGAAATCGGCTTCGAAAGTGCGCTGGACGTTTATCTGCCCGGCTTTGAGAAGCAGACCGGCATTGCAATCCGGTATGAGAAAACCGGGCCGTGCCGCGAACTGGATAAAGAAGTCTCGATACATCTGTATCGTGTGATGCAGGAGGCACTCAATAACGTGGCCCGGCACTCGGGTTCTAAGTGCGCTGCGGTCCGCCTGCACTTCTCTCCTAATGCAGTCTCGCTGGAAATTGAAGACGAAGGGACCGGATTCAGCAACAACGGGAAACAGGGCCTGGGCCTTGTCTCCATGCGCGAACGCGCCGAACTTATGAATGGAACCATCAAGTACCTGCAGGGTGACGCAGGGGGCGCGCTGGTGCGCGTGACCGTACCGCTGGCGGCGGAAGAAGCTCATGCCTGAGTCCCCCATTACGGTGCTCCTGGTGGATGATCACAGCCTGGTTCGGCGAGGCTTTCGGCGCATGCTGGAAGACGAGCCGGACATTCGGGTTCTCGGAGAAGCGAGCGACGGCCACGAAGCAGTAGAGGCAGCCGCTGCACTGAAGCCCCAGGTGGTCGTCATGGATTTCGCGCTTCCCAGCATGAACGGCGCAGTGGCTGCCCGTCGCATACGCGAAGCCCAACCGCATATCGCAATCCTTATTCTCAGCATGCACGCGGAAGCCAGCTATGTGCGTACTTGTCTCGATGCGGGAGTACGCGGCTATCTGCTGAAAAACGCGATGGACCTGGAACTCGTGGCAGCGGTTCGCAAAGTCGCCGCCGGCGAGCAGGTTCTGGATGCGCGGCTGGGAATGATTGCGAATGACTCGAGTAAGTCACCCTCACTCAGTACCCGCGAACTGGAGGTATTGCAACTGATTGTCCACGGGAAGTCGAATAAAGAAATTGCGATGGTATTAGGATTAAGCGCCAACACCATCGCTGTGCATCGTGCGAATATCATGCAGACGCTCGCGATTCATAACACTGCGGAGCTGGTCGTGTATGCCATCCGTACTGGTCTGGTGAGCATCGCTTGAGGCGTCGTGACTTCATCGCTGGTGCAGCTTCCGTGCTGGGCGCGGCAGCCGCAACACCAGACCTGGGCTTCCGGCTTACGGATGTCACAGCGCAGTCCGGCATCGCGTTCCACCACAACAGCGGCGCTTTCGGCGCGAAGTACCTGCCGGAAACATTGGGCCCGGGCTGCGCGTTCCTCGACTACGATGGCGATGGCTGGCTCGACATTTTGCTGGTGAACGGCACCGACTGGCCTGGCCACAAGAAACAACCTTCTACCCTGAGCCTGTATCGGAACAATCGCAACGGAACCTTTACCGACGTCACGCGAAAGGCGGGCTTGGCGTTCGAAATATACGGTATGGGCGTGACCGTGGCGGATTACAACAACGACGGCTTTCCTGATATCTACATCACTGCTGTCGGGCAGAACCGCCTGTTTAAGAACACCGGGAAAGGCACCTTCGTTGACGTTACTCAACAGGCCGGGCTGGGGCACCGAATGGGGTGCAGCACCTCTGCGCTCTGGTTTGACTACGATCGCGACGGGTTGCTCGATCTCTTCGTCTGCAACTACGTACAGTGGTCGCCGGAGCATGATGTCTTTTGCAGCGTGGACGGAAAGAACAAGTCCTACTGCACTCCCGAAGCCTTCCACGGCTCTACCTGCTGGCTCTTTCGCAACCGCGGCAATGGCACATTCGAAGACGTCACGGCAAAGAGCGGCATCTTCGACACCACCTCAAAATCTCTGGGAGTCGCCATGCTTGACTATGACCGCGATGGCTGGCCCGACCTTTTCGTCGCAAACGACACTCAGCCCAACAAGCTTTATCGCAATCTTCGGAATGGAACTTTCGAAGACGTGGCGGTGCACGCAGGCATTGCGTTCAGTGAAGATGGCAAGGCGCGCGCCGGCATGGGCGTGGATGCAGCCGATTTCGATAACGCTGGTGTAGCGGGTCTCGCCATCACGAACTTCGACGATGAAATGATCGCGCTCTACCAGCCGGGCCGCGGCGGCGTCTACTCCGATGTGGCAACGCGCAGTGGGATCGGGCAGGCTTCACGCATGCGCCTGGGCTTCGGATGCGCATTCCTGGATGCCGATCTGGATGGACGCCTCGATCTTGTCGCAGTGAATGGGCACATTGACGAAACAGTGCGCAACATCAGCGGCAACCACGGATATGCCCAGGCGCCGCATCTGTTCCTGAACAACGGCAAAGGCCTCTTTCACGATGTGGCCGC
This sequence comes from Bryobacterales bacterium, assembly GCA_030838885.1. Taxonomy (GTDB): domain Bacteria; phylum Acidobacteriota; class Terriglobia; order Bryobacterales; family Bryobacteraceae; genus BOG-234. The sequence continues at coordinate 5,131 of JAUZEU010000657.1, forward strand.
ACAGGCCGGAAGCGGCTTCGCATCGCCCAAAGTGGCGCGCGGTCTTGCCTACGGAGATTTCGACCGAGACGGAGATGTGGATGTTCTCATCACCACGAACCAGGGCCCGGCTTTTCTGTATCGCAACGACGTGACCAATGGCAATCGGTCTATCCGCTTTCAGTTGCAGGGTACGAAGTCAAATCGGGATGCGATCGGCGCGATGGTGCGGGTTACTACCCCGGACGGCACGCAGTCGCGCATGGTCAAGACAGGATCGAGCTATCTGTCGCAATCGGAGCTGGCTCTGACGTTCGGACTCCGCAAGCGAGACAAGGCAGACCGGATCGTGGTCGAATGGCCAGGCGGGCAGGTGCAGGAATTCGGAAATCTGAAAGCGGGTTCGTGGCTCTGTATAGAAGGCCAAAAACCGGCCCAGTCTCAGTGACGCGTTCCTGAATCGGGCGGATCGAGTAACTGAACGAATGGATGCTTTGATATCGCAGCGGCGTAAAGCCTGTGATCAGCAGTGATGAACCCGCAGCCCCGCTCCAGCGCGAGAGCAAGGTAAACAGAATCCCAGAACGATAGCTGATGCTGACGCGACAGTTTCAACGCGGAAGGGATAAGAGGCTGGCTTCGCGCAAGCCTGGGTGAGGATTGAACCATCAGATGAAAAGCCTCTTCTGCCTGCCGGGTGGTCAGCAGCTTCCGCCGCTCACGTTTGCTAATCACGTTGGAAAGTTCAAGCAAGATTAAATCCGGCGCAATCAGTTCAATCTGTCTGTGATTCTGTCTGACGATAAGGTGAACAGCGGCTTCCCGTCCCAGCTCATCCAACACCCATTTAGCGGCAACGCTGGCGTCCACCACCAGAATTTCCGTCAATCAGCGGTCCCTGTGTTCGCGGATCAGTTCCGAACTGTCATCCATAGGGCCTACCGAAGCCGCAAATCGATCAAGTTCCGGAAGCAGCTTGCGCATCCGCCGAATACGCTCAACCTCGGCCGCTTCAGCCTGCAGGATCCGAGTCATCTGAGAATTGAGGCTGCGTCCCTGCTCCTCAGCCTCCCGCACCAGAATTCGATGCACCTTTTCCGGCACCTTTTTCAAGGTGATGTTCATAGAACCATTGTGCAACCAGTTCGCAACCGCGCCTAATCGCTCAAAGGCCGCACCAGCCGCAGCGCCGGACGCGTATTGTATTCCTTACGCCACCGCTCATGCGCTGCGTCATCCGGAAAATGCTCCTTCGCCGGATACGGATACACACTCATCCCATGGAACGGCAGCGGCTCCACACTCTTCGAAAACGCCGTATTCGGATCCCGGTCCTTCGCCCAGCCATCCACCTTAAGGAGATAATCCCGCGTCCATCCCTCGCGCAGCTCCGGGAGTGCCGACGCCGCAAATCGCAACGTGACCTCATCCCCGGAACCCATGATCACCAGCCGGTCATCAATCTCCGTCATCAACTCCCGAACATCACCGAACCGCGTGTACATCCCAGGCGTCGGGTTCCAGAACGAAGCAGATGTGACCCGCCCATAAGAATACGTATCCGGCTGTTTCCGATCCCGATCGATACGGCT
>JAUZEU010000669.1 GCA_030838885.1 Bryobacterales bacterium
CACCTACGCGAGCACCTCGCCCGGCACCCTGCCGACCGGCATGACCATCCCCTCGACCACGGGTGTGATAGGTATCTCGGCACTCACACCAGCAGGAACCTACACCGTTACAGTTGGATCAACCGACTCCACCGCGGGTACACCTCTCACGGGAAGCATCACATTCGATATCGTGGTTGGTCTGCACCTCACCAGGACGAGTACCGTGAGCGGAACAAACGGAGTGGCCAGCAACATCACCACCATCAGTGCCGCCGGCGCAACCGGAAGCGTCACTTACTCACTTGACGCTGCCACACTGGCTCTGCCAGGCGGCTGGGTCACCATCAACTCCAGCACCGGTGTGGTTTCGATCACGACCAGTGCACCGATCGCCGCAGCGACCACCGTCACTGTAACCGCAACTGACGGCACGGCGGCACCTGGGGCATCCAGTGCCGGAACAGGCACCATAACCTTCACCTTCGCCGTCAACTAAGGACCCGGTCCTACAGCGGCAAGCTGAAACCAAATCGGCGGCGGGAGCTCAGGCTTCCGCCGCCGATTTTCTATTTGGAGGTGTATTCGGAAAGCGTCCTAGCCAACGCCGCCGGAATGCTGACCACGGTTCCATGTCTCTGGCCTTGAAGAAATGTTGCCGCGCCGGTGACGTCGGTAAAAGACTTCCAGTCGCGGGTGGTCAAAGCGCCATAATGCTGCGGCTTGGCATAGTGGTCGAAGTAAATGTGCCAGTCGGGCCCGATCTTAACGGCTGTGGGACCTTCCACCCAAACGCCGCTGAACGGTTCCGATACACAGGTCCACGGACCTTGCGGAGAATCCGAGAACGAGAGGCGCAGCCGTTTGACCGGCGGATTCTGGCGTTCGTCCTTGAAGATCATGACCCAACGGGAGCCGTCACGAACGATGGTCGAATCGATCGAATTGAAACCAGGATCGAAAAACAGCTCCGACCTGGTGAAAGACTTCCAGTCTTTCGTCCGGGTAGCGTAGATCCGGTGATCGTATTCTTTGCCGCCCCCGATTGTGCTCGCCCAGAAAATGATCCACTCCCGCTTGCCTGAGTCCCAAACCGCCTCGGGTGCCCACGCATTCCGGGTGTCAGGATAGTTTTCCATCAGCCTGATTTCTTCCTGAGAAGACCACGTGACCAGATCCTTCGAACTGGCATGCCCGATACGAACCGGACCTGACTTATCCTTTGTCCAGCCCCACGTCCAGAGCATGTGCCAGACACCATCCGGCCCTTTTCCAAGCCATGGATCCCGCATCAGCATGCCGGGCTGCTCCGGTTTGATCCACGGCTGGTCATTGTTGATGGGGGTCCATTTCTTCCCGTCTGTGCTGAGGGCAGCGAAAACACCGGTCTCGCCGTTGGAACGGAAAGACGTGAACAGGTAAGAATCGGCTCCGAGGAGCGGCGCGACAAGCACCAGCGGAAGTAACAGTCGGGAAATCATGGTGGGGCCTTTCAGCGTTTGAAAACAATAATGTGCTGCTGGGGAAGGACTTCAATGGATTCCTCGAACTTCAGGCCCTGCGGCTCAATTTCCGTGCGGACCTGCCGAACCGTCATTTTGTGCTCAGGGCGTATCGGCACGTTGGGGTCTTCACCGCGGTATTCCAGGAGCACGAGGCGGCCGCCGGGCTTTAGCGACTCCCTGATCCGATCCAGCATCTTTTCGGGTTCTGAGAACTCGTGATAGACATCCACCAGGAGCACCAGATCGAGCGAGTTTTTCGGAAGCTTCGGATCGTCAATTCCGCCCAGCACCGGGCGCACATTCGCGAGATGGCGATCCCGCATGTTCCTCGTAAGCTGGTCCAGCATTTCCTGCTGGATATCCTCTCCATAGACGATGCCTTTCGGGCCCACCCGGTCCGCCAAACGCCATGTAAAATAGCCGACGCCAGCGCCGATATCTGCCACAACCGAACCCGGCTGAATCTTCAGGGCATCGAGGGCCTGGTCCGGATGCTCTTCTTCCACGCGCTCCGGGCGGACCAACCAATCCGAACCGCCAGCGCCCATCACCTGAGCAATGCGGCGTTTTGTAAGCGGATGGATCTCCTCGCCCTGGACGACCAGAGCGGAAAACAACGTGGATAGCAACAGGACAGCTATAAGCCGGCTTTTTTCCATAACTCATCGACTCTCTTCTTCACATCAGGACTCATGCGAAGCACATCCGGCCATTCGCGGGTAAAGCCTTCGCCAGGCCACTTCTTCGTGGCATCGACGCCCATTTTACTGCCGTAGTTCACCAGACGGCTGGCGTGATCCAGCGAGTCGATCGGGCCCATGGTGAACTGAATATCGCGTTCAGGGTCGATGTTATTGAGAGCGCGCCATGCCACTTCGCTCACGTTCTGTACATCAACATCCTCATCCACCACCACGATGCACTTGGTAAACATCGCCTGACCGAGACCCCAGATCGCGCTCATCACTTTGCGCGCATGACCTGGATATGACTTCCGGATCGAGACCAGCATGATGTTATGGAAGATACCCTCGGCAGGCATGCACATATCGCGCACTTCGGGCAGTTGCATCCGCATCAGGGGAAGGAAGATCCGCTCGATTGCTTTCCCCATGTAGAAATCCTCCATCGGAGGAGGCCCGACAATGGTTGTGGCGTAGATCGGGTCGCGACGGTGAGTCACGCAGGTAACGTGGAAGACCGGGTAGTCATCGGCCAGTGAGTAGTAGCCTGTGTGATCGCCGAAGGGGCCTTCCCGGCGGCTCTCGCCAATCTCGACATAGCCTTCCAGCACAATCTCGGCATTGGCGGGAACTTCGATGTCGTTGGTCTGGCATTTGACCATTTCGACCGGGCTGCCGCGAAGGAACCCGGCAATCATCATCTCATCGAGATCGGGCGGCAGAGGCAGGATCGCCGAGTACATGGTCGCCGGATCAGACCCGATCGCGACCGAAACATCCATGCGAGGGCGCTTGCCTTCGGCGGCCAGGCGTCGATAGTGCTCAGCTCCCTGTTTATGCGTCTGCCAGTGCATTCCTGTGGTGCGTTCGTCGTAAACCTGCATGCGGTACATTCCGCAGTTCCGTTTACCGGTCTCAGGATTTTTCGTGAACACCATCGGAAGGGTGATAAAAGGGCCGCCATCGTCCGGCCAGCAGGTGAGCACAGGAAAATCGTAGAGCGAGAACCCGTCGGTCCTTACCACCTCCTGGCACGCACCCTTCGACACGATTTTGGGGAAGAACGCACCCATCTCGGCCAGTTTTGGGAGCATTTTCAGCTTGTTGAGCAGACCTTCCGGCATGCGCATTTCGAGATATTCGCTGATGCGTTTCGCCACATCGTCCACCGACGAGACCTGAAGGGCGATCTCCATCCGGCGCATGCTGGCAAAGCCATTGACAAGAAGCGGAACGTTCGAGCCTTTCGGCTTTTCAAACAGCAGTGCGGGACCACCGTTCTTGACGGAGCGGTCCGCGAACTCGGTGATTTCAAGCTTCGGGTCCACTTCGAACGGTATCCGCTTCAGTTCTTTATTCTTTTCGAGGGCGCGAATGAAGTCGCGCAGATCATCGTATGCCATGTTTGTACCGGGTAATATGCCGATCTACTATCATTGCAAGTTCAACTTCAAAGGGATTTTATGAATCGAACAGCGATGGTAACGGGTGCGAGCAGGGGAATCGGAAGGGCGTGTGCGCTGGAACTGGCCAAGGCGGGCGCAAGGGTAGTGGTTGCGGCCCGGCAACTCGACAAACTGGAGGAAGTGGCTTCGGAAATTCGAACTGCCGGAGGGGAGGCATTCGTGGTGGCGCTGGATCTCGCATCGCACGAATCCATCAAGGCTGCAATTTCGACCGCCTCAAAAGAGTTTGGACGCATCGACATCCTGGTCAACAATGCGGGCGTGACCAGGGACAACCTGGCGCTGCGTATGAAGCCGGACGACTGGAATATCGTTTTGCAAACGAATCTTTCGGGCGCGTTCTTCTGCATCCAGCAGGTCATCTCCCCCATGATGCGGGAACGGTGGGGCAGGATCGTGAACATTTCATCGGTCGTGGGCCAGGCCGGCAATCCCGGACAGGCGAATTACGTGGCATCGAAGGCAGGACTGATCGGGCTCACAAAATCGCTGGCGCAGGAGTTGGCGTCGCGAAATATTACGGTGAATGCGGTGGCGCCGGGGTTTATTGAGACAGATATGACGGGCGTGCTGAAGGACGAGCAGAAGGCCAGGATCACGCAGGGCATTCCGATGGGGCGCATTGGGAACCCCGCCGAAGTGGCGGCGGCGGTCCGGTTTCTTGCGAGTGAAGAAGCGAGTTACATAACAGGGAATGTGATCGACGTGAACGGTGGGATGTACATGCGATGAACCCACTGCTTAGATTTCTGTTCGGCCGCGCTCCCGGATAGACCCGACCGGGGTCCGCGTGTCCCAGGCTGGTTGCATTTCCAGCGCTTTTGTCGCGTCACGAAACCCAAGGGAGATCCAGCGTTCGATGTTTTCGCGGTTCCAGAAAACCGCGGAGTTGGTGTCTCCGAGTGGTTCGGAAGGAGAGAGGGTGAAAACTTCCACGTGTGACGGAACGGGACGTCTCGACTTCAGCAAGCGGATAGTGTGACCAGCGAGGCGAATCCACCAGATGTCGAGCGGAGGAAGGCAATCGAGGGCGATGATGCGGGTGGCGCCCATTTTAACGGCGGCACGAAGCGGGAGCTTCTCGATAAGCCCGCCGTCGACGTAGCGCTTGCCGCCAATGGTCACCGGCGGCAGCACAAAGGGGATTGAGCACGTCGCCTGAAGGTGGCGGGCAGTGATGTTCGGGTGCTCCACAAGAACCGTTCGCAGGCGCGGCAGTTCGACCAGAGTGAGGCCGAACGGGATTCCGGGCTGGAACTCTTCGACCAGTGTCTCCGTTAGGGAACGGAGACGGGTAGGGTCGAAGTAGCCGTTTGCCAGGCCAGGTTTGGGGACAAGACGGAGGATGTCACTGATACCAGGGTCGAGCCAGCGATCGATCAGAGTTTCGGGTGAGCAGCCGCTGGCAATCGGCCAGCCATTGAGAGCTCCGGCAGAGGCCCCAACGATGAGGTCGGGCCGGGTGTATTGGGAGATCGCCTGGTATGCGCCGGCCTGCCAGGCGCAGTAGAGGCCCCCGGCGGAAAGCACGAGCGCGTTTTTTTCGCCATCCATTCCTTTCATTGTGATTCGCGGGCTGCGGCGAGGGTTCGATATCTTAAAGAAGACACGTGTCTTTCAGCCTCCTGGATTACCCGCCCGACGTAGTGCGCCTTCTTACAGCGTACGAGGAGGGGGCGCGTCCGATGCCTCTGGTTGCAAAGGGCTGCGCATCAGAGGAGGCCCGTGCAACGTTGAACCGGTGGAAGGCGCCGGATTTGTTTCCGAAAGCGCGTTCGCCGGAAGGGGCAATGGCGGGGTTGTATCTGTACTTCTCCTGCCAGGCTGAGGCGCACGCCATCGCCCAGGATCTGAATACTACCGAGGGCAGCTTTTGGCACGGGATTGTTCACCGGCAGGAGCCGGACGCGTTCAATTCCGGGTATTGGTTCCGGCGGGTAGGTAAGCACCCCGTCTTCTCTGCCCTGCGTGACGAGGCGCGTGGTTTGGGTTACGACTCGGGCCAGCAGTGGGATCCGCTCGCGTTTATCGAGTATTGCGAAGCCGCGAGAGTGCGTCCGGGATCGAAGGAAGAGGGGTTAGCGATGCAGGTCCAGCTGGTGGAGTGGCAGTTGTTGTTCGATTACTGCGTCAGGGAGAAAACGAGTTGAAGCAAGTGAGAGCGGCGGTACTGGAAGCGTTCGGGAAGCCACTGGAGATCCGCGAGTATCCTCAGCCGGGCGAGCCCGCGGCGGGCGAAGCACTGGTCGCGGTGGAGATGGCGGGCATCTGCGGTACGGACGTTCACTTGTGGCTGGGGCAGTTGGCGATACCGTTGCCGAACATTATGGGGCACGAGTCGGCCGGGCGCATCGAGAAGATGGGCGCGGGGCTGACGAAGGACTGGCGAGGGGACGAACTGCGCGTGGACGACCGGGTGACCTGGGCCAGTTCCATATCCTGCGGCGAATGCTTTTATTGCCGCATGAAGAAGCAGCCGACACGATGCCTGACGCGGAAGGCGTATGGAATTTCGTACTGCGCGTCGGATGCGCCGCATTTACGCGGCGGCTATGCGGAGAAGATCCTGCTGCGGGCGGGGACGGCAATTTTCCGGATTCCGGACTCGGTACCGAGCGAGGCGCTGATTGGGGCGGGATGCGCGCTAACGACAGCGATTCACGCTTCGGAGCGGGCTCCGCTGGAGTGGGGCGATTCGGTGGTGGTGCAGGGCACGGGGCCGGTTGGGCTGGCGGCGATTGCGGTTGCAAGGGCGGCAGGCGCCGGGACGATTGTGGCGACAGGCGGTCCACCGCACCGGCTGGAACTGGCGCGCGGGCTGGGCGCGGACGTGGTGATTGACATTGCGAAGGCCGGCGATGTGGAAGCGCGCAGGGCTGCGGTGTTTCAGGCCGTGGGGCCTTACGGGGCGGATCAGGTGATTGAATGCGTGGGCTATCCGGAAGCGGTCAACGAAGGCATTTTGTTGTGCCGCGATGGCGGCCATTTTGTGGTGCTGGGACAGTATGCCGATGCGGGGAATATCTCTTTCAATCCGCATACGATTACGCGGAAGCAGTTGCGGGTGGTGGGGTCCTGGGGGTTTGAGCCGCGGCACGTGGACAGGGCAATCCGGCTGCTGGAACGGGACGGCCATTTGCGGGAGCGGTTTGCGGCCGGGATTACGCACCGGTATCCACTGGCGCGGGCGGATGAGGCGTTGCAGATGGCCCGGAGCCTGGCGGGGGGCAAGACGGTGATTCTGCCTCAGGCTAAATGAAAAAGATACTTTTCGCGATGGTGCTGTTAGGCGCCCTGGGGGCGCTTTGGGCGTTCCGGCGACACGGCGACCTGCCGCAGGTTCCCTTTGCGAAGGCAACACGCCAGACGATCTCCAACACGTTGTCCACAAATGGCAAGGTAGAGCCGTTTGAGTATGTGGATGTGCGGGTAGATGCGCCGGGGCTGGTACGACAGTTGCCGGTTCATGCTGGCCAGAGTGTTCGGAAAGGGCAACTTCTGGCGGAACTAAGCAGACCAGGCGGGGCGGAAGAACTGGCGGCGGCTGAAGCACGGGCGGCGCAGGCGAGAGCTGAACTGGAGGCACTGCGAGCGGGCGGGCGCGGCTCGGAAACGGCGGAGATTGAGGGCAACATCAACCGGCTCTCCAGCCAGCGCGAGGCGGCGGTCAGGAATGCGGAATCACTGGACAGGCTGGTGAAGGCGAACGCGGCGACCAGATTCGAGCTGGAGCAGGCGGCGCAGACCGTGCGGGATCTGGATGCGCAGATTCTGGCACTGCGGCAGCGCCGGGGAGCGCTGGTGGGCAAGAGCGATATCGCAGGGGCTCTGGCACGACTGCAGGAAGCTGAAGCCAGTATTCAACTTGCCAGGACACATATGGCGCAGAATACGATTCATGCACCGATCTCGGGAACCCTGTATTCGCTGCCGGCAAGAGTAGGTGCATACCTGACGGCGGGGGAGCCGGTGGGCAGCGTCGGGACGCTTGATCCGGTTCGGGTCCGGGTGTACGTGGATGAGCCGGAGTTGGGGCGCGTCGCTCCGGGAGAGCCCGTACGAATCACCTGGGATGCTTTGCCTGGTAAGGAATGGACCGGGACAGTGGAGAAGCGGCCTACTGAGGTGGTGGCGCTGGGGACCCGGCAGGTTGGTGAGGTGCTGTGTACAATTGCGAATCCTGAGCATCAACTGGTGCCGGGAACGAACGTGAATGCGTTTATTTTGACGCAGGTTGTGCAGAATGCGCTGACGATTCCGAAGACGGCGGTGCGACGGGACAGCGGGGTGGGGATATTCGTTCTGGACCGCGGCAGCAATACGGTGCAGTGGCGGCAGGTGAAAACAGGGGCATCCGATGCGCTGCGGGTGGAAATTACGAGCGGGCTGAGTGAAGGAGATTTGGTGGCGCTGCCCAACGATGTGGCGCTGAAGAGCGGGGATGCAGTGAAGCCCGTTGTTCAGTAAAGTTGTTCAGTAAAGTGGTTCACTAAAGTGGTTCACTAAAGGCGTTCGGGGATGATCAGGCCATGAGACGCCCCATCATCCCCGACTGAACTATTCCTTGAACTTGCTGCCGTCGCGATAGGGGGTGTGGCAACCGCGGCAGGTTCCGCCGATTTTGGCGAGGGCTGCGGTCTGCTCTTCGGGAGAGGCGGTGGGCACGGACTTGGCAGCGTCGCGCGCGGTCTCGGCGAACTTCACTGCATCGTCTTTGTGTTTGGTGGCCCAGAACTTCGCCATGGAATCAAAGGCTTCGGCCATTTTGGTCGAGTTTTCGGTGATTGCAGCGGTGTCCTTGGCGGTCACGGCCGCACGCAGAGCGCCATTGGCGCCAGCGGCTGTCTTCATCCATGTCTGATAAGTGGCGAGCTCGTCCTGGGCGAAGAGCCCGAACGCACTGAAAGCAAGAGCAGAAATAAAAATTGCAGCTTTACGCATGGTCATCAGCATATCGCGTTCATCTCGCTCGCGGGCGCCGCGCCACTATTATGAACAGCAAATAATTTGGTGCGGGAAGTGACGGGAGTTTCGCTACAATTGCGGGGATGGCCACGCGCAAATCCCAGGCAGCTCCTCAGATTGACGAAAAGTACGCGTGCTTCAGGCTGGAGATTAAACCTTCTAAAATTCACCGCTGGGGGATTTACGCAGGGGAAGATATTCCGGTTCGGAGAAAGGTGATTGAGTACCGGGGCGAGAGGATCAGCAGGCGGGAGACGAAGCGGCGGGCAGAGGAGAGACCTAACCTGATTTACCTGTTTACGCTGGACAATTACTGGACGCTCGACGGGTCAGTAGGAGGCAGCGGAGCGGAGTACATTAATCACTGCTGTGATCCGAATATCGTGACCGTGATCCGCAATGGCCACATCCTTTATATGAGCCGCAAGCCGATTCGCAAGGGCGAGGAGCTCACGGTGGATTATCATTTCGCGAAGGATGTAGAGAGAATTCCGTGCAAGTGCGGGGCGGCGACCTGCAGGGGCACAATCAATCTGGCGTAAACTCCCACTTTTCGATTTCGAGCAGGCGGTTATATTTGGCCAGCCGTTCGGACCGCGTGATGGAGCCGATCTTGATTTGGCCTGCTCCGGAGGCTACGGCGAGGTCGGCCAGGAGTGAGTCCTCGGTTTCGCCGGAACGGGCCGAGATGACGGCACTGTAGCCGGCTTCGCGGGCGCGGTCGATCACGGCGAAGGTTTCGGTCAGAGTGCCGATTTGATTCATCTTGACCAGAACGGCGGTGGCGATGCCCTCGTGGATGCCACGGTTCAGACGGGTGAGATTGGTGACAAAGAGGTCGTCACCGACCAGACGGACGGACGAGCCGAGACGATCCGTGATGGTTTTCCAGCCTTGCCAATCGTCTTCGGCGAGCGGGTCTTCTATCGACGTGATGCCGTATTTTCGGACCCAGTTACCGAGGAGTTCGGCCATGTCGTTCGCGGAGAGATGCTGCCCTTCGAGCGCGTACTGTCCATCGTGGAAGAAGTGGGTGGCGGCTACGTCAAGGGCGATATCCATTGTGGTGTTCGTGACAGCAGTGGCTTCGCGCAGAATGGCTGCGGCTTCCTCGTTGGAGCGGAGGTGGGGACCCCATCCGCCTTCGTCGGCAACTCCGGTGAGAGTGCAGCCACGCGCGGCAAGGAGCTTGCCGGTGGCGCGGTGCACGCGGACTATGGCTTCCAGGGCAGACGACAGGTCGTTGTAGCCGCGTGGAATCACCAGAAAATCCTGAAATTCGATATTGCGTCCGGCGTGGAGCCCTCCGGAGATGATGTTGACCATGGGGACGGGCAGGCTCGGGGTGCGGTTGCCGGTCAGATACTTCCAAAGGGGCAGATGCAGGGATTTGGCGGCGGCCCGGGCGACGGCGCAGGAGATGGCGAGAATCGCGTTGGCTCCGAGGCGGCTTTTTCCTTCACTCGCGTCCGTTTCGATTAGATATCGGTCGATGAGGGCTTGATTGGTTGCATCGAGCCCGAGGAGCGGCGGAGCGAGAATGGCTTCGATATTTCCTGCGGCCCTGAGAACTCCTTTGCCTTCGTGACGATGGGAATCACTGTCACGGAGTTCGACGGCTTCGTGGCGACCGGTGGAGGCTCCGGAAGGCACCTGGGCCGAGGCCCGGGTTCCATCGGTGAGGAGAACTTCGGCCTGCAGGGTTGGGTTGCCGCGGGAGTCCAGAATTTCGAGGGCGCGGATGCGTTGAATTTTCATCGGGTAAAGGCTTCGGTGACACAGGTGGCGGGTTTAGCGATGAGATCGACTCCCAGCTTCCAGGCAGTCGCGCGCATGTTCGGGTCGAGGTATTCGGCCGGGGATTTGCCGTCCACGCGGGCCAGCAGGAGGGCGGGCAGGTGCTCCAGTGCGGCGGCTTCGATCCAGTCTGGTTGAATTTTCGAAGCGGCGGTGCGAAGCGACTGCATGAAAGTCTCGGCCAGGCTGGCGAGAGCGGCGCCGTGGTGCGGCATCAGGACACTTTTCAGCAGAAGGTGATTGAGAAGAAAAGCGACGTCGAAGGCGGGGTCGCCGTAGTGAACCACTTCCCAATCGATTGCCCAGATTTCAGGGCCGGCTACAAGGAGATTCTTCGGACTCCAGTCACCGTGGACCAGGCTGACACGGCGGGCGGTGGAGCGGGCCATCAGGGCGTGAAAGTAGCCTGCGAGTTCAGGATGGCGGTGGGCCGTGAAGCGGTAGTAGGGATCGATGCGGAGCTGATCGAAGACGGTTTGATCGCCGAACAGATCCTGCGCTTCGGGGTTGTGCCAACTGGCAGCAATGATCGAGCCGAGCAGGGTTCCCGCGCCGTGGGCGGCGGAGATTTGGCACTCTCCCCGAAGCAGCATTGTCTTCCACATTTCGGCGTTGGGAGGTGCGGCTTCCATGGCGATGGTGCAGTCGGTCTGGTCTTCGGCGAGGAGGCGCGGTATGCAGCCGCCCCGGACCTTGCCCTGCAGCCATCTCATAGCAGCGGCCTCCCGGAAGATGCGGGTGCGATCTGAAAGCCATTCCTGTTCGACGCGCAGCCTGCCGAGCGCCTGTTTCAAAACGGCACGCCCGCCAGGCAATTCGGCGAGTATCACTTTATTGGAAACGCCTCCTCCGAGTTCGAAGCACGGGCCAATAGCACCACGTGCCGGGAAACCATGGGCGGACAGCCATTCGGGGGCGTTGGCAGGCGTCAGTTCGGGCACTCTGGTTCATCGTATCGTGGGTGCCCTTTGTGGGTGCCGTCGAACACGATTTGTGGACTTCGCAACATTCTGAGAAGTTTCGCCCCCCAACGCACTAAACCTTTGAGAGCTCTCAGCCGATGAGACATACGAGGTCAATTGAATGACAGATAGCTTCATGGGGAAGACAATACTTGTCTGCGATACACAGCCGGTGGCCGTACAGGGAATCCGAACGCTGCTGGAGAGCAGCGGAGATATGCGGTTTGCCGGTGCGGCTTCCAGCCTGGATACCGCGCTTGGACTAATCCTTTCCATGGCGCCAGCTGTGGTTTTGGTGGACAAGAGCTTTGGCACAGTCGCCGTGATGGACTGGCTGCGCCAGTTGGGGACTACGGGACTGACGACGTTGCCCGCCGTGTGGGGCACCGGTATGACAGAGGCTGAGGCGTTGCGCTTTCTGCAGGCAGGCGCTCGCGGAATTATGCGGCGCACTGCGGAGCCGGAGACGATGGTAACGTGCCTGCGGTCGGTCAGCAACGGAAATACCTGGATGGAAGAAGGCATTTTCGGGAGCAACGAAAGGCTGATGCAGCCGCGCCGCTCGCAGTTGACGGCACGGGAGCAGCAAATTGCAGAGCTGGTGGAACGCGGCCTGCGGAACAGGGATATCGGGCGGCAGCTGGGAATTCAGACGGGGACAGTGAAAATCCACCTGAAGCATATCTTCGAGAAGACAGGAGTTCGGGGCCGGTACGGGCTGGCGTTGACCGGGTTACGTGAAAAAGGAAATTTCGCGCCTGTGTCGACACCGGAGAATGAAGAGCGGGGTCTTTATTTAGGTGCGGCGATTTCGCCAGATGTTGCTCCTGCGGCAGTGATATAGTCTTCGGGTTTCAGCAGGATCTGTGTTCCGCGGACCCCTGCTGAAACGGCGATCACGTCGAAGAGGATCGCAGTTTCATCCAGATAAACCGGGTAGTCCTTTTTGCTGGCGAGGGCGGTTACGCCGCCCCGGATATACCCGGTTAGTGGCTGTACTTCTTTCAAAGGGGCGAGTTCCATCCGGCGGTCGCCCGTAAGCCGGGCCAGCGCTTTCAGGTCGAGTTCCGCGTTGCCGGGCACCACCGCGAGACAGACTCCGTTGCGGTCGCCGCGGACTACCAGTGTTTTGAAGACTTGCTCCGCGGGCAAGCCGACTTTTGCAGCTACCGTTTCGGCGCTCAGGTCTTCGGGGTCCACCGCGTAATCACGCAGCTCAAACTTCACTCCGAGATCCTCCAGAATCCGCACCGCATTCGTCTTCATGAATTTAGATTAAAGGTATAAACTGTCTGCTGATGCGCATTGCCCTCATGCTGTTCGCGGCCTCTTTGCTGACCGCGCAACCCCCTTATGACCTGTTGCTGAAGGGTGGGCACGTCATCGACGAGAAGAATAATATCGACGGCATTCGGGATGTGGCGATTCGGGATCACAAAATTGCCGCGATAGCTGCCAGTATTCCGGCGGGTCAGGCCGGAAAGGTCATTGACGTAAGAGGTCTTTATGTTACGCCGGGACTGGTGGATATTCACGTTCATGTGTACGCGGGAACAGGAGCGCGCGGCTCGTATGCGGGCGACCTGAGCGTCTATCCCGATGATTTCACGCTGCGCAGCGGAGTTACCACAGTGGCGGATGCCGGGAGTTCAGGTTGGCGAAACTTTCCGGATTTCAAAGACAGGGTGATCAGCCGCTCAAAGACGCGCGTGCTGGCGTTCCTGAATATCGTCGGAAACGGCATGGGGGGCGGCAAGATCGAGCAGGACACCACGGATATGGACGCGGCAGCAACAGCTGGTCGCGTCAAAGAGAACCCGGGCGTCTTGATCGGGGTGAAGACGGCGCACTTCAACGGTCCGGAGTGGATACCGGTGGAGCGCGCTGTGGAAGCGGGAACTGCGGCGAATGTCCCGGTGATGGTCGATTTCGGGAACTTCCGGCCGGAGCGCCCTTATCAGGAACTGGTGCTCAGGAAACTTCGCCCGGGCGACATCTCCACACATATGTATCTGGATGCGGTGCCGATGCTGGATGATAGCCAAAAGCTGCTGGCATACCTGCCGGAAGCACGGAAGCGCGGCGTGATTTTCGACGTCGGGCATGGCGGGGGCAGTCTGCTCTTCCGGCAGGCCGTTCCGGCGGTTCAGCAGGGATGGACGCCGGATTCTATTTCGACCGATCTGCATGTGGGCAGCATGAACGCGGGCATGAAGGACATGTTGAATGTGATGTCGAAATTCCTGAACATGGGCCAGACGATGGCGGCGGTGGTGGCCGAGTCCACCTGGCATCCGGCGCGGGAGATCAGGCAGGAGATATTGGGAAATCTGAGCGTGGGGGCGCCTGCAGATATCGCAGTTTTGAAGTTGGAGCGCGGGCAGTTTGGATTTACGGACTCCTACGGAGCTAAGATGACAGGAACGCGCAAGCTCGATTGTGAACTGACCGTGAAAGACGGCCTGGTGGTGTACGACATGAACGGCATCTCGCGCGATGATTGGAAGAAGCTCGACCGGCAGTACAAAGCGCAGGGCAGCAACAGCTGGGACGGTACGCTGAACTCTACGGTTCGGAACCGGAAATAAATCAACTCAGAGGAGAAAACATGTCTGATAACAGCCGTCGTAAATTATTAACTGGCGCAGTGACCGCCATGGCTGCGGCCGGCGCGGTGGGTTCTGCGAAGGCGAAGGGGAAGACAGAGAAGAAGGTGATCCGCAGCGGGCCGAAGCCGGCCAAGCCCATGTTCTCGCCTGCGGTGCAGTATGGCAATCTGCTGTTTTTGTCCGGGGTCGGGTATCACAAAGAGGGAGATATCAAGGTTCATACCGAAGGAGTGCTTGCCGATATCGGGCAGCAACTGGAAGCGGCGGGTTCTTCGATGACCAAGGTCCTGAAGTGCACGGTGTATCTGGCGGACGCGAAAGATTTCGGGGCGATGAACGAGGTATTTCAGGGCAAGTTCGGCGACGATCCACCTGTTCGGACGACAG
>JAUZEU010000075.1 GCA_030838885.1 Bryobacterales bacterium
GGTGATCGGTTATTCGCAGCGGAGTCCGCTGGCGCGAGGGAGCGGACGTACAGCCTGCTGCCGAAGCCACCCATCTTCCCCGCGCGGGCGAAGCGCGTGATCTTCATCTACATCGGCGGCGGGCCGAGCACGATCGATATGTACGATCCCAAGCCCGCGCTTGTAAAGTATGATGGCCAGCCGGCGCCCTTTGAGATCAAGGGAAGAGCCCTGAACGGATCGCAACAGATCATGGCGAGCCCCTGGAAGTTTAAGCAATGTGGCCAGAGTGGTCGCTATGTGTCCGACCTGCTTCCACACTTTCAGAATGTCGTCGATAAGGTCACGTTCGTTCGTTCGATGACCACGGATCGCATCGACCATTCCACGGCGCAGTTTACCTTCGTCACCGGCCGTGGCTTTACCGGATTCCCGTCGATTGGATCGTGGGTCAATTACGCGCTGGGCTCCGAGAACCAGAACCTGCCTGGCTACATCGCTCTTGGCCAGGGCGCGACCATCGGCGACCGCGCACACTCGTCCGCATGGCTGCCGCCGCTGTTCAACGGCACCAGTATGCGCGCCGACGCGAAAGCGCCCATCTACGACATTAAGCGTCCTGAGGGTGTGAGCCTCGATCAGCAGAAGCGATTCCTCAGCATGGTGCAGGATTTAGACCGGATTCAGAAAGGCACTTCCTATGTGCTCGATCAGGATCTGGAGTCCCGCATCGCTAACTACGAACTCGCCGCCAGAATGCAGGTGGAAGCACTGCAGGTGGCAGATCTGGATCAGGAAAGCGAAGCCACCAAGAAGCTGTACGGCATAGATCAGAAGATAGGTGGACCGTTTGGCAGATTGTGCCTGATGGCGCGCCGCCTCGCCGAGAAAGACGTGCGCTTCATTCAGATTTACGGTGGCGGTGGTGGAAACTGGGACACCCATAACAACATTGAGGGCCAATTGCCTGGGTTGTGCGAGTACATCGACCAGGGTATGTCGGGGCTGCTCACTGATCTTGAACAGCGCGGGATGCTGAAGGACACGCTCGTGGTCTGGTCCGGAGAATTTGGCCGTCTTCCCACCATCGAGGCGAAGAATTCCAAGCCAGGGCGCGACCACAATCCCTATGGCTTCAGCATGTGGATGGCGGGCGCCGGTTTGAAGCCTGGATTCGATTTGGGCCAGACGGACGACCTCGGATATGCCGCAGACAAGGATCAGAAGTGCACCCACAGCGACATTCATGCCACCGTACAGCATCTTCTGGGCATTGATCACCAGAAGAACACGTTCCCATATGAAGGCCGCGACGAATCGCTGGTTGGAGTCAATCCCGCCCGCGTGCTGAAAGAACTCTTCGCGTAAGGAGGCGCCAAAATGCGTTTACCTCAGTTATTCCTGGTCTGCGCTGCCATCCTGGTGCCCTCGGCCATACCGCAGAGCGTTGCCGATCGCGAGACACGCGCGCGTGAGTACGTGCAGTTTCTTGTGATGCAACTGGATCAGTGGACGCGCGACTTTCCTCAGGCTTACGATATGGCTTTGATGCGGCCCCCGGTGGATGCAGGCGCGCTGTCCGAAGGGGCCCGGGCTGGCGCAGGCAGTCTGCGAGATTCTGTGGCAAAGCTGGTTTCACTCAGCGCGGCGAATGATCTGATTACGAATGCCACGTTCCGGGCGCAGTTGGAGAAGACGCTTCTCGCCGCTTCGCCGGTGAATGAAGCGCTGGGCAAGCAAAGGTTCCCGGAAGCGATTGTGAACGACTGGGCCCCGCTTCGCACCAGCCTGAACAGCCTTGCGGATATCTACAAGGCGCCTCAGCTTCCCGTCCTGGATTTGCCTGCGGCAGCCAGTGGCGCGAAGGGCGGACAGAAGGTGGCTTCAGTTCTCCCGCCCGGCGCAGTAACCGGCTACGTCGTCGACGAACGCTGCGCCGCCAGAGGTAAAGCGATGTGGGTGAATGTCCAATGCGTGCAGACCTGCGTCAGGGATGGAGATAAAGTCGTCCTGGTCACGGAGCAGGGTAAAATATTCCGGATCGCCAACCAGGAAAAAATCGAAGCCGACAGCTATGGTCAGAAGGTCGCGGTGACCGGCAAGTCCGAGGGCGACACAATTACAGTATCAACACTCCAGATTCTGTAAACACAGGATTGCCTCGCTGCGACCTTTGTGGGGGCGTGCCTCGGGACGCCGAAGACACGATTTCGATCACTGGTCGTCATAAACGTCGTTCGGTGTCAACCGGAAGAACTTGCGCGCTTTCTGAGGGGCGAACTCGCGCACGAGGTCGAAGCCGAAACGCCAGAGCATTACGTAGTTGGCACGCCGGACGCCGTCGCTCAAAGGCTCGTATCGGCCCGGGTACCAGGACATTGAGATCATTCCGGCCCCGTAGATGCTGGCCAGTTCGGGGATTGCCGGAGCAAGCTTCCCGCTATCGGTGCGATATACAAAACTCTGTTTTGCTGCAGACCCGATGTGTCCCCAGAAACCGCACGTCGTGCAACGGTAGTAGCGCGGATCCATATGAAGGGCCGCTGACAGTCCGAACCCGATGCCTGCCGCGATCGACGACGATCCAACGGTGTCGCCTAACCGCTGGCCAAAGCCGGCAGCCCCACGCCATTCCGGCGGCGTGCCGTTGGCCTGATTGATGCCAGCGGCCACAACATCCGCTGCAAGGATTCCGACCCCAAATCCGTGACGCCACCAGTAGATGGCCTTTCCTCTTGTATCGAGCTGCGGGACAACGGCACGGTTCCCGGGAACTCCCGGTGGAAGCCTCTGGCCGGACGGGGCGACTGTGCCGGACTGCGTCGCATCCTGCGCATTCAGAGCGAAGCTGCCCGCCACGAGACTAAAGGTCACAAAAATTTTCCGCATAGCAATTAACCTTTCCCGAACCGCGAACTTGAAGAACCCATTGGGGTACGGTCAGTACGCGCATATGCAGCCCGGCGATCCGCGCGATTCTCATAGGCGCGACGGCTGCGCACAACTCGGAATGCACACACATTGCCAAAGCTGTGGCCCCCGGCTGAGCTCGATTGATGTTATGGGGGCCGTCACTGCAGCGGGCGAAATTCCGAACTTCTGCAGCTTCCAGGCGACCGACCAGGCGAGCGACATCCTCTTGAGCACAGGCGAGGTGTCGCTCCACCGTCTGCTTGTCGTCGCACCTCGGCTTAAACGGACAAATTAACCGCAGAATTACCACCGCAAAAAGCGGAAATAACCGCAGTACACTGTAGTACTGTGGCTTGCAAATCGAGTACGGACTTAGTCGTTCTCATTCCGGCTTATCGACCAAATCACCCACTAATAGCGGTGGTTGAGGCGATTGCCGCCAGCGGCATTCCGGCGATTATCGTCGTAGATGACGGGAGCGGGCCGGAATACAGCGGCATTTTCGACTCCGTTGCGGCAATTTCGAAGGTCACGGTCCTCCGGCATGCCGTCAACCTGGGCAAGGGCGCGGCGCTGAAGACCGGCATCAACTTCATTCTGTGTGCTCACGAGAGCGCGTCAGGCGTTGTCACTGTGGACGCCGACGGCCAGCACGCCCCCGAAGACATTCTGAACGTATGCGCTCGCTTTGGGCAGACCCCTGACAGCCTGGTGCTGGGCGCGCGCAGCTTTCGCGGGAAAGTGCCGCTCCGCAGCCGATTCGGGAACCAAATCACCCGAAGCATTATGCGTGTGCTTCTGGGGCATGATCTTGCCGATACGCAAACGGGTCTTCGCGCGATTCCCCGAGCGCTCGCGGTGCGGCTGCTAAAAGTGACCGCGTCGGGATACGAATTCGAACTCGAGATGCTGATCGCCGCCAAACACCTCGGGATGCCTGTTGTGGAGGAGCCAATCCGGACGATCTATGAGCCCGGAAATCCGACGTCCCACTTCCAGCCGTTGCGGGATTCGATGCGTATTTACTTTGTCCTGCTCCGGTACAGCTTCATTGCGATCCTGACCGCGGTGCTGGACAACCTGCTGTTCTATACCCTTTTCTCTGTGACAGGAAGCGTGGTTCGCGCTCAAACCGCCGCGCGCATTACGGCAGGCATTTTCAATTACTCGACTGTGCGCAAGGCTGCTTTCCTGTCACACGAACCCCATCAGGTGGTGCTTCCCCGCTATCTGGCGCTGGTGACGGCGAATGCGATGCTGTCATACGCCGGCATCCGGTTCTTCACAAGCGCCCTGCCCATAGGAGTCGTTCCCGCAAAACTGCTGATCGAAACATTATTATTCATCGCTAATTTCGCGATTCAGAGGGATTTTGTATTCACGCGGCGTAACCGGCTTACAACCGCGACGGATTGGGATCACTATTATAAAGCCGTTCCGGCGACCGCATATTTGACCCGGCGGTACACGCAGTCGATGCTCAATTCGGTGCTCCGGAAATACGCGGGATCGCGGGATCGCGTCGGGATTATTGTCGAAATCGGCGGCGCGAACAGTTGTTTTCTCGATGGTATTGTGAGGGAGGTTTGCCCCTCGGCTTATCACGTCGTCGACCAGAATGAATTTGGCCTTTCGCTGCTCGACCAGCGCATGCAGGGGCGCCAGGATGTCGTTCTTCATCGCGGCGACGTTCTGGGATTGCCCGAATTGGGAGTGAAGGCCGACGTCGTATTCAGCGTTGGGCTGATCGAGCACTTCGATCGGGCCGGCACGTCCAAAGCGATCCGCGCGCATTTCGATTTACTGCGGTCCGGAGGGTGGGCCATCATCTCGTATCCGACGCCGACATGGCTATACTCGGCGGCGCGGGCGGTCTGCGAAGCCTGCCGCCTGTGGAAATTTCCCGATGAGCGCCCGCTCCTGCGTGACGAAGTCGTGGGCGCCATGCTCGGGTTAGGAGAGATTGTGTTCGAAAAAACGCTGTGGCCTCTGGTCTTCACTCAACATATGGTCGTGGTGAGAAAGGGTTAACCATGGGCCTGTTGCCGCCGAAAGGCCGGTGGAGAACCGCGGTTCTTCTTTCGCTCCTGCTCGCGGGTGTACTCGCCACTTACGCGAATCATTTCGGCAACCCGTTTCACTTCGACGATAGCCACGCGGTGGTCGAGAACGCGTACATTCGGGATCTGCGGAACGTGACACTCTTTTTTACGGACGCGAGGACGTTCAGCAATCTCCCGGCAAACCGCGCCTACCGGCCCCTGGTTCCGCTCTCTCTCGCCTTCGATTACTGGCTTGGGCATGGTTTGAAGCCGGTATTCTTTCAATCCTCGACCTTTGTGTGGTTCCTGGTGCAGCTGATGTTGATGTACGCCCTGTTCCGGAGGATCTGTGACATTGCGCGACCGGACGCGGACAACCAGTGGGTGGCACTGTTCGCCGCGGCTTTAT
>JAUZEU010000678.1 GCA_030838885.1 Bryobacterales bacterium
GATGAAATCAGGGAAGAAGCGTCGATCGCCAAATTTGGATTGATCATATGACCTCAAGGTCCGCGTCCAGAGCGCCGGCTGCACGAAGATTTTGCAAAATT
The DNA here is from genome assembly GCA_030838885.1 of Bryobacterales bacterium. Lineage (GTDB taxonomy): Bacteria > Acidobacteriota > Terriglobia > Bryobacterales > Bryobacteraceae > BOG-234. The sequence goes on from JAUZEU010000678.1 coordinate 102, forward strand.
GCGATGATGTCCCGTGCCGATGACCCGATGGCAGTCAGGGCACGGACCAGTTCTTCCACTGTCGCGCCTTCCCTCAAAACAACATTTCGCGCTGGCTCTTCCCTGGCCGCGACCGTCTGCTGGGGTACCACTTGGGTAGTTCCATTCGAAAGCGGCCCGGGCTGCGAGACGATCAGGTTCGTCTGGATCTCCACCGACAAATTTCCGTGGAGGATCGCGACAGGGGCAACCCGCACCTCTTTGCCAATCACGATGGTGCCGGTGCGCTCATTCACCACGATGCGGGCCGGTGTATCAACGTCTACCCTCAAATCCTGAATGCCGGCAATGAATGCGGGAACCCGGCCCTTCCATGCCTCAGGAGTGTTAACTGCGATTACCCCGCCATTCTCTGCATGGGCGATCGGCGCCGAAGCACCAAACTGCTTGTTAATCGCGTCCGCGACACGGGCTGAGGTGGCGAAGTCGGAATTCCGCAACTGCAGCCGGATCACCGCAGTCGGCTCCACCGAAGGGGCGAGCCGCTCCACAATCGCTCCATTAGGTACCCGCCCCACGGTCGGATGGTTCACGGTCTGGCTCACACCGCCGCGCCCGGCAACGAAACCTCCGGTCACCACTGGTCCCTGCGCAACTGCATAGACCTGCCCGTTCGCGCCTTTTAAGGAGGTCATCAGCAACATGCCGCCCTGCAGATTCGAAGCGTCGCCGATGGCAGCCGCCGTTGCGTCGAGCTTTGTGCCCGGCTGTGCGAACGGCTGCAGCGTCGCGGTCACCATAACCGACGCCATGTTCTGCACCCGCATGGCACCCGGGGCGACCGAGAGGCCCATCCGCTCCAGCATGTTCGCCAGGCTTTGTGTACTAAAAATAGTGGTTCGTTTGTCGCCGGTCCCGGCCAGCCCCACTACAATTCCGAAGCCAATTAGCTGATTGTCCCGAACCCCCTCCACCGTGACCAGGTCTTTTAGCCTGGTAGCGGCCGGGGTGGCCGGCGTGAGGCAGGCCATCGCCAAAATTACAAAACGAAGTCTCATAAATGGGTTCGCTTTTTCAGAACGGCAGAACGCCCAGCAACAGCCGGTAAAGAATATTCGGCCGCCGCACGGCATCCCCCACCAGTCCCTTGCCGTTTACCCGGACCTCCATGTCGGCAATCTGTGCGGAAGGAATGGTGTTACCGGTAGAAATATCGGTGCTACGGATAATCCCGCGCACCGTAATCACCTGCTGCTCGGAATTCACCTGCAGGCTCTTGTCGCCCTCGATCAGAAGCAGACCGCCGGGAAGCACTCTCACGACACGAGCGGTCAGGGTCGCGGTCAGCGTGGCCGCGCGTGACGTCGTGCCCACACCGTTCAGCTTCTGATCGCCGCTCAGCCCGGCGAGGTTCGCCAGCGCACCGGCCGCGGATTTCTTGCCGGCCAAAGAAGATACTGAGGCATTCGCGCTGGATGCCCGCTGCGAAGTGCTCGCGCCGCTCGCGACGGCATTCACCGACTCGGTTACCAGCACGGTGACAAGGTCGTCCATCTGGCTGGCGCGCAGATCGCGACCCAGGTCCGTCAAACGTGCGGTGGGTGACCAGATGGCGCCGGGTGTGGTTTCCACCGCCCCAGCGGACGCAGAGGCGCTGCGGATGTACTGCTCCAGCAAAGACGGCTCAGGTGGCTTCGTTTTTTTCTTCAGGTTCGGAATCCCGCCACCGTGTGCCGCGGCGCAAATCAGACCCAACCCTACTGAGAGACGCCATTTCATAACCCCGGCCCCCTGCCGACCAAAACCACTGCCCTGGGGCCATCCAGCCTCGCACGGAAAGTCTTGCCGCTGGACGGATTTCGAAATTCCAGCACCTCTCCGCTCCGGCCATCCCGTTCTGCGACGGCGCGCAGTTGCAACCGCGCCGAACCCGAAACAACCTGCACCTGCACAGCATCTCCGCGCCGCACATCCGGCGCCTTCTCCAACGCCGACAGCGGGATCAAAGCCCCGGCCTTTACGGTCCTCTTGGGAATCCGCCCGATCACGTCCTCAAACCGCGTCGCCACACTTTGCGAAACCGGCGACCCGCTCCGCTTTTCCATCCGGAGCGCCGACGCATCCACAGGAACATTCGCCGCGAGATCTCTGGCTGCAACCACAGCGGTTACGGTCTGAGAAATACTCACGCGCGCCCAAACCGGAACCCTGCGTGTCTCGGAGTAGCGGACGTAACCATGCCAAAGCTGGATGCCGGGTTGCGAAACCCAGGTTGGCTCCAGTCCCGAAACAGCAAATTCCACCTTTCCCGCCGGCACCGGGCCATTCGAAAGTTCCACGATGCTCACCTCCGCCGAAGGAAACGAACGGCGCATCTCTGCAAGGACATCGGCACTTTCGATTTGTTTAAGCGGAATCTCGAAGCAGACCTCGAGCGGATCACTGAGGGCAATCCCATACGCACGGGCAAGCCGCGCGAGTTCGGTCGGCGCGAAGGTCCGCCTGGCGCCGGGAACCGGAGCCGAACCAACTGTCAGCGAAGCGGGCAACGCGCTGAATCGCCCATCGAACATCGCCAGATCACGACCAAAAATCCGGTCACCGGTAAGGGGCAGGCAAGCCGCTGAAACCGCGATCGGAACCAACCCTGAAAGGAGCGTCCTGATGAGCATGTTACCGGGTCAGATTATTGAGTTGAGAGTACATGTCGTCAGCCGCTTTCACGACTTTCGAATTCGCTTCATAAGCGCGCTGGCTGGTAATCAGGTTGATGAATTCATCCACAACGCTGACGTTCGATTGCTCCAGATATCCCTGCTGCAGCGTGCCGATACCCTCCGTACCACCCGGTGTCCCCACGATCGCATCGCCTGAAGCGTCGGTTGGCAGATACAGGCTCTTGCCAATGGAATTCAGCCCCGCCGGATTCTGGAAATTCGCGAGGGTAATCTTTCCGGCCGGTTGGGCCTGCGTCTGGCCGGGCAGCGTGTACGTCACGGTCCCGTCGGCGGAGATACTAATGGCCTGAGCGGTCGGCGGGAAGGTGATCTGCGGGTCCAGTTGGTCGCCGTCAGACGTCACCATGCTCCCTGTGTTGTCCAGATGAAATCCCCCGGCGCGCGTATATGCCGTCTGTCCACTGGCCTGCTTGATCTGGAAGAACCCACGCCCCTGAATCACAAGATCGAGAGGGTTGCTCGTCGCTGAAAAATCTCCCTGCTGGAAGACGATCTCGTTCGACGCTGCACGCGTTCCCAGACCCAGTTGCAATCCGGTCGGAACCACAGTCGCCTGTCCGGCAGAGGAACCCGGAGCCACAATGTTCTGATAAAGCAGATCCTGGAACTGCGCGCGCCGCGACTTATAACCCGCCGTGTTGGCGTTGGCCAGGTTGTTGGCTATGTTATCGATGTTCAACTGCTGGGCCGTCATACCGCTTGCCGCGCTATATAGAGCTCGAATCATGTTACTCCCTTAGTCCCCTTAGAACGTTTTAAGACTGCACTCGCGCCACTTCGTCAATGGCGCGCTTATTCAGGTCGTTCCCGATGCTCATCGCCTTCTGCAACATTTCAAACTGCCGCATGATAGCGACCAGGCGAACTGCCGATTCCGGCCCTCCCACGTTGCTTCCTTCGAGCCTGCCCTGCAGCAGACTCCCTTTGGCAGGTTGTGGCGCGACGCCAGGGACGGGCACCCAATAGTTGGATCCTTCCTTATTAACAGTGCCCGCGCTGAACGTGACCAATTCCATCTGACCGGCAACCTGAACGCCCTGGCTCACCGACCCATCCGTCTGAACCTGCACAGGCAGTCCTGGCTGCAGTTGAATTTGGCCACCACCTTTGGCGCGTACGCTGCTGCCATCTATGGTGGTCAGCACACCCGTTGCAGATAACCGAAAGCTGCCGTTTCTGGTGTAGCGGATACCGCGCGGCGTTTGTATCGCAAACAGCCCGTCGCCATCGATAGCGAAATCCAGCGGATTGCCTGTCGTGTGCAGATCGCCCTGCGCGAGATCGGTCCAGTGTTTCTCAATGACGGGCAGGGTAGTCAGGTCGCCGGTTTGAGGGTCCGTGGATGCGTCCAGGCTGGTATACAGGCTATAGAACTCGCGGTCCCCCTTGAACCCGCCCGTCTCCACATTGGCGAGATTATTGGCAAGTAACTCAAGCGATTCCATACGGGCTTTCATTCCGCTGGCGGCCGAAATTGAGATTGCGTCCATATATATTACGCCGGACAGAATGCAGTCCGGGGGCCGAATGAAAGAAATTTGATAAGTTCCTCTAAATCACGAGAGAAAGGCCGATAAGCCTGATAAGCCAGCAGTGCAGAAGCGCCAGGATTTTAACTATTCCGACTGGTTCGACAAGATTTTGTCACTGCGTTCAGCGGTAAGCGATTGAAATATTGAGGTTCGCGATTGGTGCTCGGGCTGCATTTGTCAGCGCGTGACTTTCGCGTCGGCCGTCCTATCCCAACCCGCAAGGCCTGTGCAGCCGCCGGTTTCGAGACCGGCCGTGACGGCAGATTCCCAGGCACAAAATAGCTTCGGCAGCGATGCTCCGAAGCCATTTGCAGAGATCGTCCGAAACATTGTGGATAATTCCGGCGACGGCGTACAAACAACCGCACAGAACTCCCAGCCAGCGTCATCTAACAATACGGCTTCGGTCTCGAAACCTCCCGTGGCCCCGGGGGCGGCGCTCGCTGCAGAATTGCCCCTCAAGCCTCCTGCAGCCGCCAAACCGGTTACTCCGAAGCCAGCCACGCTCACTCTGCCGGAAACGGCTGAGAAGCCCACGACTCCACGGTTCAAAGAAGCGGGCGAGCCTGAGGAAAAGCTGATCCATGAGCACTCCCCACATCCTCACCCCGCAAAATCGGTGCAGGCTGTCCGCGATACGGAAGCCCCCGTTGTAATCGTCCCGGTTGTAGCACCGGTGCCACCAGCAACTTTGCAGCACAGCCTCTGGGCGTTAGCGCGGCAACGGGAAGAGGCGTCGGGCGAAGCACCGAATACAGGCACTGCAAAGGCTGACAGCGCCAGGCCCACGGAGAAACAGGTCCTTCTCCCTGAAGCCGCGCTCGAAATCCGCCTGCGCTCAACCTCGCCATCCACTCCCGCTAACGCACCGGGCAAAGAGCCTCTGAAGGCAGAACCTGGCGCCGCAGGTGATGCGGGAACCAGAGAGTTTCCGGTTGAACTTCCACGGAAGCCGCATCCGGGCGCGAATGACGAAGCCCTTCCCCTCCGGCTCTCGCACGCCACTGGTACCGAAGGCGCAATCACGCCAGTCATTCCCCAGGCCAACCACTCCGCTAATGCAGCTCCGCCGTTCACACTCCAGGATGCCGCCAGGCGAACTGAATCGCCATCTACTGCCCCGCCCGATCGAGGTGAGGCCGCGTCCGCAACTGCTCCCACTTCCGATTTACTTCCGGAACGCGCGGAAACCACCCAACCGCTCCGCAGCGTCTCTCTCGAGTTCACACCGGATGGTGCAAGCGACGTTCGCCTGCGCCTTTCCGAACGTTCGGGCGAGGTTCACGTCTCGCTTCATTCCTCAGACGCGTCCCTCTCCGGCCGCCTGCATGAGGGAATTCACGATCTTGTCGGTTCGCTTTCCACCGCCGGGTATGACGCCAAAGCGTGGACGCCGAACCAGGGCCGCCAAAGTCAGCAGCAGCAACCGGACGATTCGCCGAAAAAGCGGCGAAGCGACAACGCCGGCAGCGGCGCTGAACAGTTCAGCGGCATGCTCCAGCAACCAATCCAGGAGGTCTTATGAGTCTCGCCGTCAATGCCGCATCCCCTCTGTTACCCAAAGCGGCCGCTGCTACGAATCAGCCGCCCAGTACCCCGGTTTCGCCTTTGGGCGACCCGCTGGCCAACGAGCAGACCTTTCTTAAGTTGCTCGTCTCGCAATTACAGAATCAGGATCCGCTGAACCCCACGGACAGCAATCAGTTTGTTTCCCAGCTCACGTCCTACAGTCAGCTGGAGCAACTCATCGGCATCCGTCAAAATACGGCGCCGGCGGACGCGGCGGCCACCGGTACGAGCACCGAAACGACAGCTGTGTAATTAATTCGAAAAAAAACAAGGATCCCATAAAATGTCTACTACTTTTTCAAACGCGCTTTCCGGCCTGAGCGCGAGCGCTCTCGCGATTGATGCTGTCAGCGGCAATCTCGCCAACCTGAACACCTACGGCTACAAAGCGACGGGTGTCTCGTTTCAGGATCTGATTAATCAGAGCCTGGGCGGATCCACGCGCACTTCCGTCGGCGGATCGGTCGTAGCCCAGACCACCCGCACGTTTTCACAGGGATCCATCCAGACTACCGGGCAGGCTTTCGATGCGGCGATTCAGGGTAATGGCTTTTTTGTGGTGCAAAACGCCGCAGGCGAGACAGGCTTCACACGTGCAGGCAACTTTAAGCTGGACAAAACCGGCCACCTGCTCACGCAGAGCGGCCAGTTTGTGCAAGGGTATAACGCGTCGGGCGGAGTCCTGAGCAATACTCTCAGCGATATCGTACTGCCAACTACCGGGCGGAACCCTTCGCCCACAAAGACCATATCCGCAACCGCCAACCTGAATGCCAATGCGGTGGTGGGCACGCCCGCAGCTACCTTTTCGTCTCCCATTGCCCTGATTGATGCGCTTGGCAACACCCATGCCCTGACCATCACTTATACAAAGTCGGCCTCCAATACCTGGAACTACAGCGTAGATTTACCGGCCGCCGATCTGACAGGGGGCGCGCCTTCCCAACTGGCTACCGGGACCTTAACGTTTGATGGACAGGGCCAACTCACCAGTCCGGCAGCCGGCTCGCCTGTCGTGCTGTCAATCACGGGACTCTCGGACAACGCTGATCCCATGACCGTCAACTGGAATATTTATGACCCCACCACCGGCATCGCAACCTTTACCCAGCTCTCGCAGGCATCGGCGAATACGGGAAGCGCGCAGGATGGCACCACTTCGGGGCTACTCACAAATATGAACATCGGCGCGAATGGCCAGATCCTGGCGCATTACTCGAACGGCGATCTGATTCCGGTTGCGCAGATCGCACTGGAGTCTTTTCTGAATCCCGATTCCATGCAGGACCTGGGAAACAACACTTTCGGCGTCACAACCGCCACCTCGAGCGGAGTAAAAGGTATTCCCGGTACCGGCTCCCTGGGTCAGATCTCGGGTGGCGCACTCGAAGGGTCAACCGTCGATATCGCAAAAGAGTTTACCAACCTGCTGATTTACGAACGCGGCTATCAGGCAAATTCAAAAGTCATCACTACGGAAGACGACATCCTGCAGCAGACAGTCGCTCTGAAGCGCTAAGTAACGCATGAGCCCGCAAGAGGAAATCGCCCATATCGGGAATGTCAGGATCGAAATCGAAGTCCAGCTCGACCAGAGATGGATGAAGATGTCGGAGATCCTGTCCCTCGAAGAGGGCAGCATCATCGAGATGTCGCGCTCGGCGGGCGAAAACATCGACATCTTCATCGGTAAGCGGCTGGCTGCTTTCGGCGAAATAGTAATTATCGAAACCGTCATGGGTGTCCGGATCACGGACTTCAACACGGAGCATTGAGTGGAAACGATGCAGCCTTTTCTCGCAGTGGTTCTGGTTTTGGGCCTGCTTTGCGGGGTGCTTTACTTCCTGCGCAACCGGGGTGCCGCGGCGTTCCATCTTCCGCGTATCGGGTCCGGTTCTGGGCAAAGAAAGCTGGAGGTGCTCGAGCGGGTCTCGC
>JAUZEU010000680.1 GCA_030838885.1 Bryobacterales bacterium
GCACGTTTCGCAGCACAGCCCACACCACCCGAAACACGAAACGCGACTGTGCTTCCACCAGCGCCGCGAAACGGACCTCTTTCGCTGCGCTCGTCGTCGCCCCTCTCGCGAACAGCATTGATTCGGCTAACTCTCTCATGCAGGCAGCACGTTCATTAGCAAAGACTGCCGCGGATGACGCAGCGTTCAGTTATTTGTTGGAAAGACGCGGGAAGAGATGAGTGAAATAAGGACGTCATGCCTGTCAATGTCCGTCCCGATCTCGAGCCAATAAAGCTTCAGTGGACGAATCATCGTCTCAACCTCCGGGAAAAGGTTGACCGAATCCTTAGCCGTTGTAAGAAGAACTTCGATACCAAGATCGCGCCCGCGCTGTGCGAGGCGGCGTATCTCGGAAGGTTTATAACGGTGGTGATCGCCATACTCGTAGCGCTCAATCACGTTGGCGCCGAGTTGCTGCAAGGATGTCCAGAACGACTCGGGATTGCCGAGACCGCAGAACGCAATCGCGCGCAGGCCAGTAATGCTGTCCAGTTCAATACGTTCGCCGGCAGCGTTGGTCCACCGGCGCGCAACCGTTTGCGACCGGAAAATGGGCGCGTGAGAATTGTAAGTACGCAGCACAGACTCGATCGCGTTGAGCGCCACGGCCTCGCTGGAGCGGGTAAGCACAAACGCATCCGCACGGGCGAGGCCTTCTAGCGGCTCCCGCAATCGCCCCAGCGGAAGTAAATGGCCGCCACCGAACGGATGGAGCGAATCGATCAGCACAAGATTGAAGTCCCTCGCGAGTTGCAGATGCTGGAAGCCATCATCGAGAAAAAATACTTTGACGCTCACCTGCTTGAGCAGTCGCCGCGCAGCCTGAAACCGTTCGCCGCCAATGGCAACGGGGACACCGACACTTCTCACATACAACTGCGCTTCGTCTCCGGTGAGTCCGAGGGGAAGACGTTCATTGCCCCTGGGAAGCAGCACGATCTCGCTGGTGCTGCGCCCGTGGCCACGCGTCAGCAGTGCCGGGCTGTGGTTATGAAAATCGCGAAGCAGTTCGATGGTGACCGGCGTCTTACCGGTCCCGCCCGCGGTAATATTGCCTACGCTGACGACAGGGACCGGCAGTTTTCGTTGCCGCGAACGTTTACGCCACCGATCCCAGGCGCTGCCCGCGCGCCAAATCTGAGAGAAGAGCCAAAGCAACATCCAGACAGGCTGTGCCTGGCGGGTGGAGGGATAGCGCGAATCGTAAACGGCCAGCACTTCGTCTGCGGTACGGGTTGCCGCGCCAGCCTGCATGGTTGCCGCGGCAAGAGCTCTTTGTCCCAAAGCGGGGTCGGCTGCAGCACGAATCACTGCGCCTGCGAGTTCATCCCCGGAAGCGATTCGCATGACCGCTTTATGCGCTTCAAAGTGCTGCTCGATGTCACGGAAGTTCTCCAGATGCGGGCCGGCGATAACGGGCTTGCCGAACAGCGCGGGTTCCAGAATGTTGTGCCCGCCTTTGCGCGCAAGCGTGCCGCCCATGAAGACCACATCCGCATGTCCAAATAATCCGCTCAGTTCGCCGATGGAATCGAGCAGCAGGATATCCGCATCCGGTTCGGCAAGATCCGAGCGGCGCGTCCAGCGAAACCCGCATCTGTCCAACCTGGCGGCCACAACGCCAAACCGCTCCGGTTTGCGCGGCGCGATGATTAGCCGCCATCCTGGCAGGGCCCGTTGCGCGGCAAGCACCGCATCTTCTTCTTCAACCGATTCGTCCGCCGAGGTGCTGGCCGCAATCCAAATCGGCTTGGCTCGCCCTGCTTCGATAAACCGCACAACAGGTGAATCGGCAGGGACCACGCCGGGGGCGAAATCGTACTTCAGATTACCGCCGACGCTGATGATCTCCGCGGGCGCCCCCGCTTCGACGTACCGCTCCCGCATTGCCTCCGACTGCACAATAATCCGATCGCAAAGCGAAAGCACCGAGGAGAACAACCAGGCGTACTTCCGGTATCGCGGCAGAGCCCGATCGGAGATGCGTCCGTTCACGATCACCAGCCCACAACCGATGCGGCGGCTCTCGCGGAAAAGGTTGGGCCAGATTTCCGTCTCTACTATTACCACCAGAGACGGTCGAAGATGACGCAGCAGGCGCCGGATTACCCACACGTAATCCAGCGGGGCGTAGAACACGCCCTGAGCGATGCCTTCCAGTCGCTTGACTGCCGTGGCGTGGCCGGCCATGGTGCCGACGCTTACGAACACCGGCGCAGAAGGAACCCGTTGCCGGATTTCCTCAATGAGCGGAACCGCTGCCAGAACCTCCCCTACGGAAACTGCGTGGAACCAGATGGATCCGGGCGCGGTCTTTTGCCATAATGCCGGTAGTTCGCCAAAACGCTGGGGGAGTGTCGAAAAGTACCGACGATTTCTGAGACATCGGATGAAAAGCCAGATCAGGATCGCGGGAGAAGCATGCACCAGCAGGACGCGGTAGAGGAGAAAAATCGCTTTGCGCTTCAACTTTGTGAGTATAGCCTTCGCCGCAGGTATGGCTTTCGCCGCGAACCCCGACAACACTACCTTCCAGGCCAGGCCTGTGGGCGAGTATCCGCACCGGCAAACCAGCGAAAAGATCACCATTGCGGTGGAGCAGTTCGTGACGGACGAACAGTCGAAGGATGCTTTTGGAAAAGCGAACCCATGGCGGAGCGGAATTTTGCCGGTCCTGGTGGTGGTTCAAAATGACAGCCCGAACGCTCTCCGGGTAGATCGGCTTCGTTTTGTATATTTGCTTCCGGACCGGAGGCGTATCGAATCCACCCCTGCCGCCGAGCTCAAATTCCTGCGCGGCGCGAAGCAGCCGTCCAATAATCCGATGCCGTCATTGGGCGGGATTAAGCTGGGCAAGAATAACAAAAATCCCCTGGCGGCATGGGAGATCGAGGGGAGGGCGTTCACGGCGAAGATGGTCCCGCCGGGCCAGTCAGCGAGCGGGTTCGTGTATTTTCAGACACCTACGACCAGTGAGGCTGCATCCATGTATATCTGCGGTCTGGTGAATGCGACCAGCGGTAACGAACTCTACTACTTCGAGATCCCGCTCTCCGGAAAGTAATGGCTTCGCTTTTTCCAGACCGAAGTTAGGGTGTACCCCAGCCCTTACCCTTGATATCATGTGGGCAATGGTCAAGAGGTTTATTGGCATCGCTCTGGCTGCTGCCCCGCTGTTCGCTCAGACTCCGTCCGCGGAATTCTTTGAAAAAGAGATCCGGCCGGTGCTTGCCGACAAGTGTTACGGATGCCACTCCTCCAAGCTGAAATCTCCGATGGGCGGCCTAGTGCTCGATACCAAAGCCGGACTTCGCAAGGGCGGAAATGGCGGCCCGATCCTGGTGGAAGGCGATGCCAAAAACAGCCGGCTGCTGCGAGCTCTGACCTATAACGATACGGAACTGCGGATGCCGCCGACCGGCAAACTGCCGGAAGAAAAGGTGGTGGCGTTCGAGAAGTGGATCGCCGCTGGCGCGCCGGATCCTCGTGAAGATGCCCCGGTCAGTGCCTCCGCTGCGGCACCTGCCAAAAAGGGCATGGACATCGAGACTGGCCGTAAGTGGTGGGCCTTCCAGCCGGTAAATGCTCTGCCCGCACCAAAGATCAAGAACTCAGCTTTTGCGAAACAGTGGACTAAAGAGAAAATCGACTGGTTCGTTCTGGCGAAACTGGAACAAAACAAACTCAAGCCTTCTCCCGCCGCTGACCGTGCCACGCTGATCGAACGGGCTTCGCTCGATCTTATCGGACTGCGTCCGACTTACGAAGAAGTTCAGGCATTTGTCGCTGACCCGGCACCGGACGCTTACGAGAAGCTGATCGATCGCCTGCTGGCCTCTCCCCGTTATGGCGAGCGCTGGGGCCGCTACTGGCTGGACGTAGCGCGCTATGGAGAAGACAACCCGACGTCAGAAGCTACGAATCCGGCGTATCCTTTCGCCTGGCGGTATCGCGACTGGGTGATCGAGGCAGTCAACAAAGACGTACCTTACGACAAGTTCGTGAAGCTGCAACTGGCAGCCGATCAGATACCCGGCACCCCTCGCGAGGATCTGCGGGCTCTGGGGTACCTGGGCGCTGCTCCGATTTATCACACGGACCTGCGGCTTTCGAAGGACGTGATCGAAACCCTGTTCACAGACGGCTGGGATGAGCGGGTAGACGCGGTGTCCCGCGGCATCATGGGCCTGACAGTAGGATGCGCGCGCTGCCACGATCACAAGTTCGACCCAATTCTGACCAAAGATTATTACGCGCTCGCCGGCGTGTTCGCTTCCACTGTGCCGGCGCCGCGTCCTCTGGCTGACGTGGATAAAGAAACCGAGCAGAAGTTCATGTTCGCGTCCCAGCGGCTGTTCTACCTAAGCTACCTCGCAAACCTGATGAACAACGAACCGGGCAGCAAGCCGGAAGACGCGGCGAAGCAATCGGCTAAGTTCACCAGGGAAATGGAAGAGGTTCGCGACTCGATGGCCTTCCTCAAAGAAAGCCATCCGGAGATGTTCGATTATCTGAATTCGCTGGCCCGTGCTCCTCAGCCGAAGAAACCGATGCCTGACGTTGCGGCGGGTGACGCGCCAAAGCCGCCGATCCCTGCTGGTGGGCGTCGTCGCCCGGGTGCAGCATCCAACCTCCCGTTCATGCAGTCTGTGTTCGACGCAGGCGTCTGGATTGATGGCAGCGACCCCGATCTCACTCTGGTGAATATTAAGCCAGGGGTGCCGCGCGACATGAACATCCTGCCCCATGCCAACGTCGCCTCACCGGGACCGATTGTTGCCCGGCAGTTCCTCTCCGTGCTGTCGAAAGGCGATACGACTTTCAAGAATGGTTCGGGCCGGCTGGAACTGGCTGACCGAATGTTCAGTGATGGCTCCGCGCTGACCGCCCGCGTCATCGTGAACCGCGCGTGGGGCTGGCACTTCGGTAAGCCTTTGGTTGCCACGCAAAGCGACTTCGGCGTGCAGGGTGAGAGGCCCTCGCACCCGGAACTGCTCGACGATCTGGCGGCGCGGTTCATCGCTCATGGCTGGTCGCTGAAATGGCTGCATCACGAGATCATGCTTTCGGCTGCCTACCGGCAGGCAAGCCACCCGCGTGCGGATGGCGTGGCTGCGGACCCGACCAATCATTTAATCTGGCGCATGAATCCGCGCCGTCTGGATGTGGAAGCGTTCCGCGACAACCTGCTGGAAGTTTCGGGCACTTTGGACGACAAGCCCGCTCCGCTGTCTGAAGATCTGGACGCTGCGGAAAGTCACCATCGCACAGTCTATGGACGCGTGAGCCGCGGCCGATTGAATACAGTGCTGGCTCTGTATGACTTCCCTGACCCGACGATGAGCGCTCCGCAGCGCGATTTGACCACCTCCCCTTTGCAGCAACTGTTCGTCATGAACAGCGGCTTCATGAAAGACCGCGCGAACGATCTGGTGAAGCTGGTGGATTCCGAGACCGAGAATTCGGCGAAGGTCCGCGCCATGTACCGGCGGGCGCTGGATCGCGACCCGAGCCCCAAAGAACTGGATCTTGCATTGAGCTACCTCGATAAAGGTACGCTCGCCGACTACGCCCAAGCTCTGCTGGCAACCAACGAGGTAATTTTCTGGCCATGATCAACAAGAAGCTTTCACGACGCGATTGGATTACGTCCCTGACCGGTGGGATGGGCGCACTCGGCCTTGCCGGCATGTTCTCGGAAGAGCAGGCGCGCGCTGCTGCAATCGCCACGAGCAAAGCTCCGGCGGCCCCCGCGCCCATGAAGTTCCCGAACTTCACGCCGAAGGCGAAGGCGAAC
>JAUZEU010000694.1 GCA_030838885.1 Bryobacterales bacterium
ACTGTAATTGCCGAAGGCGCAGTACCCGGTGAATTAATGGTTCCGAGCGTGGGGCAGTTCAGGCCCACACAGCCATCGTTGCCGGCTGCCACAACAACCACCATTCCGATGAGCGCGGCGTGTTCCACCACATAAGCATTCACGTCGCAAACCGTTGCGGGAATGTACGATCGAAGCGGTGTACTCTGACAACCCGTGCTCATATCGAGCGGCGCGTTAAATGCCGGATAGCCGAGGCTCAGAACAGCGATATCCATGCCGTCGTTGAAAGCGTCTTCGAGAGCCTGGACAAGAACCGCCGTGGACGTAAAGTCGTTCACTCCAGGTGAACCGAATATCTTGTAGTTCCCCAGATAAGCTTTCGGCGCCACGCCTGTAATCTGCGCAACCGGAGCCTTCACCGTGTTACCTGCGGCTATCATTGCCAGCGCCGTGCCGTGTCCAATATGGTCGCGCGGGGAGTTGTCGTCCGGCGTCGAGTACGTCGGATCCGAAGACGAAAGCATCGACACATAACTTCGCGCCGCGATGACTTTGTTATTTGTGAAATTCGCATCGCCTTTGGGGAACCCGTCGGGGACCGGCAGCGAAGTATCCTGCAGCCCGGGATGCGTCTGGTCCAGGCCGCTGTCAATAATGCCGATCTTCACGCCCGCACCTGCTTTGCCCACCCCACCAACGCCTGTCCAGGCTTGCTTCACATTCTGCAGATCGAGCGCTCTGTCCAGCGTGCGATGCAGACGCGGAGCGATCACCACAGTACTCACGCCGGGTATGGCGCGCAGCGCCGGCACCTGGTCCATGTCGGCAGTGACAAAAACACCGTTCAGAAAAGTATCGGCCGACCCGGTCACCGGCACCTTCATCCCCGAGAGTTGCTGCCTGACTCTCGCCTGCGCCGAGCGGATTTGTGTTCGCCAGGATTGCGCGGCAAATCCATTCCGCTGGGCCGTATGGGCGAACTTCACCGAGACTGGTTGTTCATCCAGAATGAGCACGAACTCACGGGCCTTGGGTTTAGTAGTGGGCTCAGCCGCAGATAACGGAGTGAGAAGTGGAAAAAAGGCGGTGCAGACGGCAACAAACGGGGTGACGACGGCAGACAGGCGCATAGGTGATCCTTTGACGGCGAGCCTGCTGGCCTGGTTTCGCCATCAGCTTCGCATTCTCAATAATAAATAAAGTCCGGCGAGCGAGAACAGCGCGTCCGGAGTCCACGCCGCAACGGAAGCAGGAAGGTAATTGACGTTCCCCATCTGCTCAAACAGGCTGTTCACTCCAAGATAAGTCATGGCAATCGCGATGCTTACGCCAATGCCCGCCATTGCGCCGCGGTTACCCACCAGAAACCCGAACGGCACAGAAATCAGGGCCATAATCAGAGCGAATACCGGCACAGCGAATTTCTTGTGATACTGAACCTGCAATTTGACCGTATCGAAGCCTCTGTCCTGCAGATATTTCACGTACTGGCCAAGTTCATCGTAATTCATCTGCTGGTTTTGCTTCGCCGCAATCAGAAAGTCGTCCGGACCTTCCGTAATCTCAGGGAATGACGTCACCGTGAAGTTATCGACCTTACATTCATTCACACCGCATATATCGATTGCAGTACCCTGCTCCCAAACCCACTGCTTAATCGTGGGCTGCCAACGCGCGCGGTTCGCGATAATTTCCCGGACCAACCGGAATGTTTTCGGGTCGATTTCGAACACGAACGGCTCGATCATTAACTTCTCGGACGCATCGAACCCGCGGTAATAGAAGATCCGGTGGTCATGGATCATCCATTTCCGTTCGGGATGCAGATAGGTCTGCACCGGGCGACCCTTAATCTCATTGTGGATGGCATCCTGGATCTGATTCGCCTGAGGAATCCATGCGTAGTCGGCCGCAAAGAGCGCGGCGGTGAGCACTCCGCTCATCAGCAACACCGGCAGGCCAAGGCGCCGCACGCTGATGCCGCACGCTTTGAACGCAGTCACTTCGTTGTTCTTCGTCATCACGCCGAAGGTGACCAGCACTGCCAGGAGCACCGCAACGGGTAGAGTCTTATAAATCAACAACGGCGTGAGGAATACGTGGTAAGTCAATACGCGTGCCAGCGGAATCTGATTCTTGACAATATCGCCCAGCAGATCGAAGAAGTTATAGATCTGTGTCATCGCCACGAATGCGGCCAGCCAGAGAAAGAAGTACGAGATGAAATTCGAGAGGACGTAGCTGTCCATTAACTGGAACACAGCGAAAGGCATTGCTGCCGGCGCGGAGCTTTCGCGACTTTTCGACATGTGTCCGGAAACCCGCGTGACCATGCGCGTGAAGCCCATGCGCACGTCGCCGATCAGATCACGATCTCCCGGCAGTTCCATCCTGAGGATAAGGAGAATGCCCGCTAAACCGAATGCAAGGTCCGGCAGCCACGAGGCCAGTTCCGGACCGATGCGATGAGATCGCGACGCGGCGTTGGTCAGGCTGATATAGGTGACGTAATAACCGAAAAACGCGAGCAGAATGGCCCAGACGTAACCGCCGGAGCGGCCACCGCGGCGTGAGCTTGCACCCAGCGGAATCCCTACCAGCGCCAGCATGATGCAGGCAAACGGCAGTGCAAAGCGGCCCTGTAATTCCACTCGCGCGTCGATATTCTCCTGCGAGCCTCCTGGATGCGTCTTGATGAACGCGACAAGCTCCTTCGTGAGCATCTCGCGGTATGGCTTGGCACGCACCTGCTGCTGGGCGTTTTGCTGGAGCGCGGTGGTCGCATGTGGGGCACGGTAGTGATAGGGCGACTCATGCACGCTCTGGTCAAGCATCGTCAGCTGAAGGCGGTTATGGGCCGGATCAGGAATAGCGATTGCCTCCCGCGCCAGCGTGATCTTCGGGCCCACCGGCTGGTTCTTCAGGCCGGTCTTACGTTCGGAAGGCGGCGTCAGATCTGCGATAAAAACCCCGCGCCAGACGGTCGGGCCCACGCCGGATTTCACGTCGTCCACATAGAGAACCGTATTCTCGTTCGTGAACTGCTCCTGAAACACCTGAGGGACCACCTGCGCCGATACCTGCGTGGCCGCATACTTGTTTCGCAGATTGTATTGCGAACGGATCGCCAGCGGATTCAGCCAGACTGCGCAGGCGCCTGAAATCAGCATGGCGAGGGTAGCGAACACCAGCACCGGCGGCGCGACCACGCGGGAGGAGATCCCGCTGGAACGCATTGCCACCAGTTCGTTATCGCTTGACATACGGCCGAGCCCCACCAGAATCCCTACCAGAACGCCGAACGGAATGCTCAGCAGCAGAACAGGCGGCAGCGCCAGCACGCACAACTCAAGAAAGATAAAGCCGTTTCCCGAGCGCACCAGCAGTTCCAATAAGGGCGCAATTCCCTGGAGGAATATAACGAACGTGGCGAGCGCTGTCGCCAGAAACGAACTGACAAGAATCTCGCGGAAAACGTACCGGGAGAGAATCCTCATCTCGACGCGGCGGCTTGCGATGCTGGCGAGGCGACGAGGGGCAGCTTGGGCATCTCGTCATCGATCTTCGTCAGTTCCAGATCGTCGATCAACATCGAAGGAGCAACCACCGATACAGCCGCGGAACTGGAGCCGAGGCCCAGGAGCGCGAACGGCGCTCCGTTTTCGATGTAATTGAATGTTGTGCTGTCATTGCCCGCAGCCATGATGTCCTTCAGGGACCTGGCATTCAGACCTCGGAGGCGTACACCGCGAATTAGTTCCTCGCGCCCATCCGTGTAGAGCCGGTAGATATTCATGGGCATGCTGACCGCCGTACGGCCCGCACCTGCTCCCGCGAGAATCTTACGGGCTTCATCCAGCGGTGCGGTGGACGGGAAATCCATCTTGCGAATGATGATCCCGTAAGCGAGACCCCGTTGCTGGCAGAGGTCGATAATCTTCTTCTTCAGGTCCTGCACGGAATTCGTCTCTTTGGACGTGACAATCAGGTTCGTGGGCGCGGGAGTGCTGCCCGCCAGCCGGGATCGGCCGTTCGATTCGGTATAGCCGCGAACCGGTTCTCGCGTGCGCAGGAAGTCCTTCAGGACACCCTTCTCGACCAAAGAGAGCTTCTGATCCGGCACGCCCTCGTCGTCCACTTCTTCATGCCCGAAACCGGGCTTCGAAGGGTCATCGGTTACGTCGAACGATTCCGGCATAATCCTGACACCGCGACGGCCTTCCAGTTCGGTCGCAGCTGCCTGGCTCGCTCCACCCGCCGCTGTAACCGGCTTGCGCGCAATATGAAGGTTACGGCCCAGAATCTCTGCCATTAATTGAGCGGAGGCGACGCCTTCGAACAGAACGGGCCCGGTGTAGTTCTCGCCCAGTGGCGCGGCAGCGATCTTTGTCACCTGCGCGCCCACATCCTGAGCGGCTTTGGTCAGTTCCGCTTCCGGGAACATCTTCGTAATGTCATTGGTGTAGAAGAGCGCCCAGTCCCGAACAATCATTCCGTCCGATGCCTGTGCGGAAGCGCGGATCTGCACCGAACCGATATTCTCAGCCTTGCGGATTTCGGTGCCTTCGGAGTTGATAAACCGATGAAATCCATCTACCGCTGAGAACTCGACTAATGATGTGCGAAGGCTCGGGAAATCGTTGAACAACGCGGAGATCCTGCGGGTGCGGTCGGTCCACGTCTTGTTATCGAAGCTAAGCGGCTTGTAGTCGTGACTCAGGGTAAATTTCGCTGCGTGCGCCAGATCCGGAAGCTGTTCGTTGAGCGTAACACTGCGCAGCGCTGCGCGCTTCCGCGCGATCTGTTGCAGCGAACCCTTATACGCTGAGTCGGTAGCCAGCCAGAGGTAGTGCCGGATCACCAGCGGATCGTCTTCCAGGGGAAACGAACCCAGGTTGTAACGCGCGCCGCCAAAACCACCTCCGGCGAAATTTGTGTTGTCGAACTTGTAATCGCCCACGCGAATGTGAACTTCCGGGACGCGGAATTTGCTGGAATTGGATGACATCAGCCCGCCGTTGGTGGCGCTCGCGGTCCAGATGCGGCCCTCATCGATCGCATAGCTGACGAAATACGGTTTTTCCAGCTGGTTCAGCGTAAGTGTGGAAGCCCGCTTCAGTTCCGCCTGCATAGCATCGAAAATGGGATCGTCCGCCGCAAGCGCATTACAACTCCAGACGGACACGCTGCCGGCCAGCAGTAAGAGTGCGGTTCTTTTCATTTCGTGACTCCCTGAAGCGGCGAAGGCAGCAGAGGCAGCAGATCCTGCCCGGAGTCCTTCTTCTCGATCTCCATCTCTGAAATCAGGATAGCGGGCGACACGGCTGACACCGGCACATTGCCGGATTCTGCCCCGCAGTAGCCGTTAAAGACTTCCTGCTTGTCGGATGTGGCCATGATCTTGGCAAAGCTCGCGAGGGGCGTGCCCACCAGATCCGCACCGCGAATCAGTTCATCCGGGCGTCCGTCCGGATAGATCTTGTAGACAATCAGCGGAATTACTTTGAAGCTCTGCGAACCGCCGCGCTGCGTAGTCGTAAAGCCACCCGTAATGTTGTCGAAGAAGAGCCCATAGGGCTTCCCTTGTCTCTTGGTCTCGTCCACCAGCATCTGCCGAAGCTGCTGAAAACTGACGGCCTTCGTGCTGCTCACAATCAGGTTGCTTTGCCGCGAAACTACTTCCAGCCCAGGCTGGCGGCGTCCGTGCCCGTTGGAATGGTCGAAGCCCTCCACGGGCGAGCGCGACATCAGAAAGCTTCGCAGCACGCCGTTCTCCACAGCCAGCACCGGCTTACCCAGGACCCCTTCGTCATCGTATTGGTACCAGCCGTTCAGGTCGATACCGGCAGCCTGCTTCCGCGTTGGGTCGAACGTAACTGATAGGAAGTCGGGCAGGATCTTCTCACCCACCTTCGCCGTAAAGGTCTGGCCTTCTGCTTCATCCTTCTGCCTGTGGCCTTCAATCCGGTGCCCGAAAATCTCATGGAAGAACACTCCGGATGCGCGGCCGGAGAAGATGGCCGGTCCGACAAAAGGCTCAGCCGTCTTCGCCTGCAAGAGATACTGGACGTTCTGGCCAACTTTATTCACCGCGGTATGGATCGCCTCAGGGGAGGGAAGTCCGGAGGCCTCAAACGCCTCAAACGTTTCGAAATCGGAAACGTCCATCCCGTCTTTCGCCTTCGCCGTAGCGGAGATCACGATCCGGGCGAATCCGCGGCCGTGCGCCACTTTGGTCCCTTCGGTGTTGACCAGGTAGCGGTTGTCAGCCTGCGTGGAAACCTGCACGCCGGAGGAAAGCAAGTCAGGGTATGCACGAAAATCGTTCGACCATTCGCGCGCCAGCTTGCTCCACTTCGCAGTTTCGAAGCTCACCTTGGAAGTCGGCTGTGTATGCGCGTAGGCTTCTTCTGAGGTGAAATCGTTGGATTGATCCCGATCGGCCGCCTTCACCTGCTGGTTGGTCTTGATGCGAATCAGACGGTCCGCTGCGGCCCGGTACACCCGGTCTGTTTCCAGCCACATACGGGGTTTCAGAGCGCCCGGAACGTCCTCAATCGAGACAGGTGTGCCGGAGGTGAACTGAATGCGGTCGCCCCGAACACGCCGGAAGTTGTCCAGCTTCTGATCGCCCACACGAACAGTCACATCCAGAAAACGATTGTGCGAATCTCCCTGCGAATTCATCACGCCCAACGTGGCGCCCACCTCATGAGTCTCCAGATCCGTGATCTCATAGGCCATGAAATATGGCGGGGTGTCACCCTTCTGCTTCAGAGCCTGATAATTCCGTAGAAGCTCCTGATTCATGGTGTCCAGGAGAGCGGTTTCTCCGGCACCGAAGGCGGCTGCCGTGCAGGCAAGGAGCGCCGTGATTCGCAGTGTTTTCACAAGATTCGACGATAACACGATGGTTAGCCAGGGTTTATTCGGATTAGGTTTACTGAGAGTTCGGGCGTATACGTGGGGGCAACTACAAAGATGCAGCCTGTTCTCGTCCGGTTTCGCCTGCCGTTATTTTGATACGATTGAGCCCAAATGCGATTAGCCTGCCGGATTGTGCTTCCCTTCTTTTGCTGGGCCGCCATCCTCACCGCCGGACACGTTCAGATCTACGTCACGAATAGTGATGACAGCAAAATCAGTGTCATCGACCCGGCGACAGATACCGTGGTCCGTGAGATCCCTGTCTCTGCGAACCCTCATGGAATCGTCCCCTCGCCGGACGGCAAGCGATTCTATATCTCCAGCGAGAGCAAAGACCTTCTCGATGTCCTCGATCGCCAGACTGGCCAGGTCACTAAAAGTATTCCCATTGGCCTGCGCCCCAATAACGTCGCTATCACGGAGGATGGCAAGCGCGTCTACGTCTGCATCCGCGGCAAGTCTTCGGTGGACATCATCGATACGGGCACGCTCACGAAAATCAAGAGTGTGGAGGTCGGCAAGGGTCCCCATAACGTCTACCGGACGCCCGATGGTAAATCCATCATCGCCACCTCCATGGAAGGCGAAAAACTCACCGTCATTGACGTGAAGACAGAGGAGCCGTCCTTCACCATCGAACCCGGCGGCGTGCCGCGGCCTATGATCATCGACGCCAATCCGGACAAATCAATCCAGCGTCTCTTTGTGCAGCTTTCGAACCTTCATGGTTTCGAGGTAATCGACTGGGCATCACGGAAAGTGACCGCCAAAGTCATGCTGCCGGCCGCGCCGCCCGAGGCCCGGCCGCTGATTCCTGCCACGTTCTCGCACGGCATGGCGATCTCGCCGGACCGGAAAACGCTCTGGGTGGATGACATGCTGAACAACACTGTCAACGTCTTTTCCATGTCCGACCTGAAGCCGGTCGCCACCATCCCGGTCGGCCGGGGCCCCGACTGGATGGTCTTTACGCCGGATGGCAAGCGCTGCTACGTCTCGAATGCAGGGGCGAACACGGTTTCGTCGATCGACGCCACCACCTTCAGGGAACTGAAGCAGATCCCCGTAGGTAAGGTCCCCAAGCGGATTATTGCTGCCGACTGAATACTCTGGCCGCCCTGCGCCATCAAATAAGTTATGGCCGCCGCGCTCCCCCGTAAACCCGAAATCATGAGCCCGGCTGGCTACTGGCCCCAGTTGCGCACCGCAATTGAGGCCGGCGCTGATTCCGTTTACTTCGGCCTGAAGCACTTTACAGCCCGGGCGAAGGTGGGTTTTGCGGTCGACGAGCTGCCGGAAGTGGTGCGCACCCTGCACTCGCGCGGCGTACGCGGTTATCTCACCTTCAATACGCTGGTCTTCGAGCACGAACTCGACGAAGCGGCGAAAACCATCGCCGCAGTTGTGAACTCCGGTGTTGACGCGCTGATCGTTCAGGACGTCGGCATTCTCCGTCTGGCGCGCCAGATCGCCCCGCACATGGAACTGCATGCCAGCACGCAAATGAGTATCACAGATGCGGAGGGTGTCCGCTTTGCGCAAAGCCTGGGTGTAGACCGCGTTACTCTCGCGCGGGAACTGTCTCTCGAAGAAATCCGAAAAATCTACGACCAGACCGGTTGCGAACTCGAAATGTTTGTCCACGGCGCTCTTTGTGTGGCGTATTCGGGGCAATGTTTCTCGTCAGAAGCGTGGGGTGGCCGCAGCGCCAATCGCGGACAATGCGCACAGGCTTGCAGGCTGCCGTATGACCTGATGGTGGACGGCGAACACGAGCCGTTAGCCGATGCGCGTTACCTGCTGTCACCCGGCGATCTCTACACGCTCCACCAGGTGCCGGAGATCATTCGCGCCGGTGTGGCTGCCCTGAAGATCGAGGGCCGCTACAAGGATTCCGATTACGTCGCGATGACCACGCAGGCCTACCGCAAGGCTGTGGACGAGGCATGGGCGGGTCGCGTTCCTCAGATCCGTCGGGAAGACGAACTGCGCCTTGAACAGGTCTACTCGCGAGGACTTGGGGCCCACTTTGTGACGGGAACCAACCACCAGGCTGTCGTGAACGGTCGCGCTCCCCGGCACCGCGGAGTCCTGATCGGGCGCGTCACGGAAGTCGGGCCGGATGCAGTCCTGATCGCCGCCTCCGAAGCGCATTCCGTGCTCCCTCTGAAACCCGGCGACGGCGTGGTGTTCGATGCCGCGGATTGGCGCAGCCCGGGCGAGCCTGAAGAAGGCGGCCGGATCTACGAAATCGCCGCGCGCCGTGACCGTTCTCTGGAACTCCGCTTTGGGAATGGCGCGGTGCATTTTGATCGTATTCGTGCCGGAGATTTAGTGTGGCGTACGCATGACCCGTCGCTCGCGGCAATAGTCCGTCCGTTCATAGAAGCGGCTGTTCCGGTTCGCAGACAGCCAGTCAGCGTTCAGGTGACCGCAAAGGAAAGTGCGCCGCTGGTTTCCGAGTGGTGGCTGGCGAATCGACCCGAACTTTCGGTAACAGTAACTTCCGGAGCCCCGCTGGGCGCCGCGCGTGACAGGGTCTTATCGCAGGAAACCCTGCACGACCAGTTCGGCCGGCTCGGCAACACCGCCTATGAACTGGCCGAAATCACGCTGGAAACGGAAGGTGCTCCCTTCGCACCCGCGTCCTTGCTCAACCAGGTGCGTCGGGAAGCAGTGGAAAAACTGCAAACACTGCAGACGGCCCAGCCGGCCCGCGAAGTTCGCACTCCTGAACAGCCTCACTATGCCCCGGCGCAACTCAATTCCGGAACACCACAACTGCACCTTCTGGTCCGCACCCCTGAACAGCTCGCGGCCGCACTCGCTATCCATCCTGCCAGCATCACCCTCGACTACCTCGATCTGTATGGCCTTCGCCCTTCCATAGAACAAGTCAAAGCTTCTGGCGTCACGGCGCGAGTTGCCAGCCCCCGCGTACTCAAACCCGGTGAAGCCCGCATTGTCAATTTCCTCGAGAGTCTCGGCTGCCGGATAGTTGTCCGTTCCAGCGGAATCCTCAACGTCCTGCAGAACAAAGAGCATCCTGAGCTGATCGGCGACTTCAGTCTCAACGCAGCCAATTCCGTAGCGGCCCACGAATACCTGGAGCGCGGTCTCTCACGTATCACCCCCACCCATGATCTGAACGCCGCACAGATCGCCGACCTCGCCCGCCTCGCCGGTCCCGACAAACTGGAAGTGGTCGCCTACCAGCACCTGCCGGTCTTCCACACCGAGCACTGCGTGTTCTGCCGCTTCATGTCCACCGGAACCAGCTACAAAGATTGCGGTCGCCCCTGCGAGAAACACACCGTGGCGCTGCGCGATCAGTCCGGCCGGTCACACCCCGTGATGGCCGACGTAGGTTGCCGCAACACCGTCTTCGGAGCCGAAGCGCAGGAAGCAAGTTCCCACCTCGATTCCTGGCTCGCCGCCGGCATCCGTCACTTCCGTCTGGAATTCGTCCACGAAACCGCAGCCCAGGTCCGTCAGGTAGCGAAGGCGTTCGAAGGCGCGCTGGCGGGCCACATGAACTCCGCCCAATTAAACCGTGAACTCAAAGCCGTCGCGCCCGGAGGTACCACCCAGGGCAGCCTTCTCGTCAGGATCGACTACCTCGAACTACCGGTGCTTGCAGTAGCGGATTCCCCACGCGATCCCGCAGCAAACACGTCCCCAGATACTGCTGCTTTGACCGTGTGGCCGAAAGATCGTGGTACACGAACACGCCCTTCCCGAAGTAATGGCAAACCAGCGCCTTCCGCGTTAGCTGAATGTTCCGCCGCGCCGACCCGCCATGCAGCAGATTGGCATGCCAGATCAACACGTCGCCCTTCCTGGCATGGAAGTGTTTCGCTTCGAGCCCGTACTGCGCGATCAACCCCTGAATATACGGCTCGTAGCGGGCGTGATACGGGCCATAGCCCTCTTCCCTGAAATCCTTCTCCGAAATACTGACGTCTTTGCTGAACACATAAGGCAACTTATGGCTGCCGGGGTAGTACACCAGCGGTCCGCAATCCGGATCGATATCCTCAAATGCAATCCATGCCGCCGCCAGATAGCCCAGCGGATAAGTGGTCATATGAATCGAATCCGAGTGAACGCCCTGCTGTGAACCCTTGTGCGACGCAATCGTCTGCAGAGGCTTCGGGTCCCGATTGAGCAGAATCCGCAGCCACCGCCCCAACTCTGCATGCTTCAGAATCCGGCAAAAATCCCCGGCCTTCTTATGGGGATTCAGAAACCGGCCCGGATGCGGATCATCCTCACTTGCCGGCTCCGGCGGAAGCTTAATCTTGCCCCTGGCAATCGCATCCTCATACGACCCCCAAACCGCCGAAAGCACAGGTTCTTCAATCAGGCCCTGCAAAATGACATAACCCTGCTCTGACCAGTGTTTGCATTGCGCTGCTTCGGCGTCCGTCAGCTGACCGAGCGACAACTTCCGGTCGATACGATCCAGGGCGTCCGGCTGATCCAGCCAGGCGTGCGGCCCCGTATCAGGGAAGTCCTCGCTTCTCACCTGTCTCTTTCGGTCACCAGATCCGTCAGCGTGAATAACGCGCGCTGATAAGGGTTATCGGGGAACTCGCCCACAATCTGGCGGGCGTGATCCGTGAATTGTTGGGCACGTTCACGCGTGCGCTGAACGCCACCATGCCGTTCTACCAGTCGGAGAATTTCCGCGAATGGGACCGTCTCGTAGCTGCGATCCGCGAGCACCGTTTCCACCAGGCTCCGCTCCTCCGCACTCGCCGTCTGCAGAGCGTAGACCAGAGGCAGCGTGACCTTGCCTTCTTTCAGATCGCCTCCAACCGGTTTGCCCAGAGTATCTTCCTGGGAGGTAAAGTCCAGCATGTCGTCAATCAGCTGGAAAGCCATCCCCAGATTCCATGCGAACTCGCCGAGCTTTTCGTCCGCCGACGTGTCCGCCCCGGCCGCCACCGCGCCCAGTTTGGCGCAGGCAGAAAACAGGCAGGCCGTCTTGCGGTCCACCAGTTCCATGCAATCGGCTTCGGTGATACCAATCCGTCCAATCCGGTCCAGCTGGATCAGTTCGCCTTCCACCATCATCTGTGTCAGGCCGATCAGCAGATCCAGAACCCGGAAATTACGCTCCCGCAGTGCCACCTGGAAGGCCTGCATATACAGCCAGTCGCCGGCCAGTACGCACGTGTGATTGCCCCACTGGACATTTGCCGAAGGGCGACCTCTCCGGGTCTGGGCCACATCGATCACATCATCGTGAACCAGCGTGGCGGCATGAAGCATTTCCACAACCGCACCCAGTTGGATCGCCATCTTCCCGCCCCCGCCCGAAAACCGGGCGCAAAGCAAAAGCAGCGCCGGCCGCAGCCGCTTCCCGCCGCTTTGCTGCAGGTACTTGCCAATCGTGGTGACGGTTTCAACCGACGCCACCGCTTCCGCGTCGATCGCTTTTTCGACCCGCTGCAGGTCCTCGCGCACCAGATCGAAGATCTCTGCTGCCGTGAGGATCTGTCCTGCCCGGTCAATAGCCATGGGAACCCTCAGTGTAACGGGTGCCATTTCGTGAGTGCAAACACAGTCGCTCGAAATTGGCAGTAGTGATCTCCGCAATGTGCTCGGGAGTAGTGCCGCGAACCTCAGCCAGCCTCTTCACCGTCTCTGCCATGAAGGCGGGCTCATTGCGTTTGCCCCGCCAGGGCAGCGGAGCCAGATACGGCGCATCAGTCTCCACCAAAAGGCGGTCGTCCGGCGTGATCTTCGCCGCTTCCCGCACATTTTCTGCAGTCCGAAAGGTCAGCACGCCCCCAAAGGCCAGATGATATCCGAGCGCCAGGGCCTGCCCTGCCTGCCCGGCGTCGCCGGTAAAGCAATGCAGAATACACTCACCGTGCCAGTGCTCCTGCAGCGCAGCCAGCGTATCATCCCATGCTTCGCGCGTGTGGATCGTGATCGGCAGTTCCAGCTCCCGCGCGAGTTTCAGCTGTTCCACAAAAACGTCGCGCTGAATTTCGCGCGGCGAAAAATCGTAATGGTAATCCAGCCCGATCTCACCAAAGGCCACCACTTTGTGATGCTGCCCAAGCGCGCGAAGATCGTCGAAACTCTTCGCTGTCGCTTTGGCCGCATCATGCGGGTGAATGCCCACGGTTGCATAGATCTGCGGATAGCGTTCGGCCAGGCGCACCGCCCGGTCGAGCTCCGGAGGCCCGTCGCCGGTTCCGATGGACAGCATTCGCGTCACCCCGGCCCTGGCCGCGCGGTCCAGCACGGCGTCCAGGTCAGGCGCATACTTCTCACAGTCGAGGTGGCAATGGGAATCGACCAGGTTCATGGAATTCGCGCTGCTTACCGGAGCCGCGCCCCGACCGGGATGCTTTCCAGAAATCCCGCCAGCACCGGCTTGCCGCCTTCCAGCGACCCGGCCACAATCATCCCGTTTGATTCAATGCCGCGCAGCTTTCGGGGCTGCAGGTTCGCCACAATCACCACCTTGCGGCCCACGATCTCCTCCGGTTTATAAACCAGCGCGATACCCGCCACGATAGTGCGCGGCTCCGGCTCCCCGATATCGATCTTCATGTGCAGCAGCTTGTCGGTACCCTTCACCGGCTCGGCTGAAAGTACCTGGCCGACACGCAAATCGACCTTGAAGAAATCATCAGCCTCGATCTTGGGTGAAGGCGGCGCAATGGTTCCCTCGGCCTGGGTTCCCTCGGTCTCGGTTTCCTTTGGCTTTTCAGCAACCCCTTTGCCCAGCAGCTTTGCCTGTCGCGCGGTCTCCGTCACTTCCAGTTCCCGCATCCGGTCAATGGCGCTCTTCGCATCAATGCGCGGAAACACCGGCGCAATCTGGCCGATGCTCTGTTCCGGGGA
>JAUZEU010000743.1 GCA_030838885.1 Bryobacterales bacterium
CAGGGCGCGGTCGATCCCGCCTAACTCGTCCACCAGCCCATTAGCTTTGGCCTGATCGCCCAGCCATACTCGCCCCTGGGCTACCGGTTCGATCTCCGAAACCTTTTTCTTCCGTGCCGTAGCGACCTTCGAGACAAAGTCCTGGTAACTCGCGTCGATCCCTTCGCGCAGCTTTTGCCTGCCAGCCTCGGTAAGCGGCTCGTAGTCCGACTCGATCAGCGCAAACCTGCCCCGGCTCACCGCATCTTTCGAGATCCCTACCTTGTCATACAATCCGTGAAGGTTAGGCTTCCCGAATACAACCCCGATGGACCCTGTCTGGGTGCCAGGATAGGCGACAATCGGGTCCCCTGTCATTGCCATGTAGTATCCACCGGAAGCCGCAGCGTCTGACATGGAGATCACCAGCGGCTTCTTCCTGCTCAGCTGGTTCATGGCGCGCCACATCTCGTCGGAGGCCGTCACCTCGCCTCCGGGCGAATCGATCCGCACGATCACAGCTTTTATGCCGGAGTCATTCGCCACTTTATTCAAAATTTTCACGAATGGCGTCGACTCCAGCCCGGTATCGCCACTGGAATCCGGGTCTCCGCGCGTGATGGAACCCTCACCCACCACAAACGCCACACGATCCCTGCTCGTCACGGACGAATCGGGCACGTTGACGTAATCGTGCTCTGTCAGTTTAATGATCGACTTCTGTTTCAGAGCGGTCGTAAGTTCGCCCAGCATCTCATCTTCGTAACGAATGTCATCCACCAGTCCTTTCGCTTTTGCCTGTTTGGAAAGGAAAGGGCCGTCGTCGAGAGTCGATTTAATCAGCGCTGCATCCTTACCGCGTCCCCTGGCAATCGTGTCGACCAGATCTGTGTAGATGTCGTCCGCGATGCCGTTCATCACTTCGCGCGTTTCCGGGCTCATCGAAGTCCTCGTGAACATATCGCCAAAGTCTTTGTACTTGCCGGCGTGCTGCACTTCCACCTGCACGCCCAGCTTGTCCAGAGTGCCTTTGAAGTACATCAGTTCCAGCGCGATACCCTTCAGGTCAAGCATGTCCGCCGGCGCCATATAGATTTTCGAACTGGCGCTGGCCATGTAATAATCGCGCGCCGAAGGCGACTTCAGAAAGGAATAGAGAGGCTTACCCGA
This sequence comes from Bryobacterales bacterium, assembly GCA_030838885.1. Lineage (GTDB taxonomy): Bacteria > Acidobacteriota > Terriglobia > Bryobacterales > Bryobacteraceae > BOG-234. Next base: position 1,150 of record JAUZEU010000743.1, read on the forward strand.
CTTCCGGAACGCGGCGAGATCGGCGCGGATCTCCTGCATCTTCGCCCAGCCGACCGAGGCGTTGTCCGGCTCGAAAACCACCGCCCGAACGCGCGAATCCGTAGCAGCGCGGCGCAGCATACTCCAGATATTCTGCACGGTAACCGAAGTCTTCCCCTGAAGCAGCGGGATCGGCATTTCGACCGGCGGCCTCTCAGGCACGTCTCCTGAAAGATGCAAAATCAGGGTGGATCCGTCAGCCACAGACGGCGGTTTCGACCTGAGTGAAGCGATGGCAAAAAAGGCGATCACCCCAACCAATACAATCAGCACCGCGCCTGTCAGCAAACCAAGCAGAAACTTGCCCATTCAGGGAACACTCCTTTTCAATTACGAGCCCGCACATTCAGTCCGAAAGTAGCACGCGGCAGGCCCGAAAGCCGCTCATTTTCCGAACAGCCCCTTAACCCGGGCTTTTAACCCGCCCAGAAACCCGACCTTCGGAGGGGGTGCGCTGTGAAGCGTGATGTGCGCCGAATTGTCGGTTGTCGCATCATCCGGCGCGTCATTCTCGTCCTGTGGTTTTTCACAGGGCCGCTCTCCGGCAGCACGCACCGCATTCCCCACCAGCGTGTACTGCTTGCGTATACGGACGCCGTCCTCTCTTTCCAGGCAAACGGAGAATTCGCCGGTTTTCGCCAGCACCGGAAAGAAACCGCGTTCCCGCCGCTGAATATAGGCTGTCTCGTAGCGGTGCCGCCGGGTGTTCCATGTGAAGACCCGGTAGCCGTCGAAATCGTGATCTTCCCCCAGCCCCGTGGCGGTAGTCCACAGCCAGATCGGCTTCTGCTCGCCTCCATCATCTACCTTGCCCAGCTGAAAGTACGATGTGATCCGGTGCCCTTCGGCGTATTGCGCAACCTCATCGGGAATCGCCATATAAACGCGACTGGTTAACACCCAGCCACTTTGGCCGGCGTGTGTGCGGATCAGCGTCCAGTCGTCCTGAGCGGCTGGCGGCAAATTCTCCTCCGGAGCCCTGCTGCGCTCCTTAGAGAGCGCGACCCAGTCCGGCGGCGGACCCGGTGGCACGGGAGGAGGGAGCGGCGGAAGCAGGGAACTCTGACCCTTCTTCTTCCCCTTCTTACCTTCGGACTTTGGCCTTGGCACCACAAGTTGGCGCTTTGGCAACCGGGTCCTGGGTAAGACCCGATGCGCCACCACGTCAAACTTCTCCCCCGCCGCGACCTGGAGAAAGCTGGCCGACTGCCGGTTTGGCTCCGTGTGAACGTTCAGCACGTCGAATGCAGTGGCGATGCCCTGCGAAGGCAGATCTGCTGCCCCTTTCGAGAGCGCCCGCAGCCGGTTCATCTGGGCCGTATCCATCAACTGCCGATCATCCGTCCAGCCTTCGGCGCCTTTTGGCGTACGAACCCGGTACCAGCGCCGCCGCTGTCCAAGGATCTCCAGCCGGTCACCATGGTGAACTACACCTGCGACAGGAGCTTTGGGGTCAATATCCTTACGCAGGTTCAGAGTCGCAGGGCCGACAAACGCTTCCCCGATACCAGGATCGCGGTCCTGCCCGATGTTGCACCCGGCCAGTGCGAGTGCCGCGAAAGCGATAAGGAAAGGTTTCAGGAACACAAGGGTACTACCCAGTTGCCAGAGTAACCTGGCTGACCCTGGCCGACCCGCTTATTCCACCACGGGCATAGCACCCCGACGGGGAAACAGCTTCATCGGGTCATCACTCACCTTGACAATGAAGCCCATGAAGCTCACCGCCATTTCATCTGTCGTCTGAGGCCCATAACTCACGTCGATGTTCGGATTCGGGTTGTACGGGTTGTTTTCCGAATTATCGAAGTGTGCGATCGATTCCAGCCGTGTCCCCTTTGGCAGCACCACGGGTTTGGCGAACTCGTAGCCCAGTTGCCAGTTGAAATCGAACTTGCCCTTCAGCAGTGTTTGAGACTCGCCGCTGGGATAATGCGCCCGCAACTCGTAATCTTTCGCGCGCAGGTGCATGTGAGGCTGTACCCAGGCGAGTAATGCTTCGGCCTGGAGGACCGACTCCGCCTTTACTTCGTAATTCACGGCGTGCGCGGGAATTACGAAAGATGCGTTGTTGACGCCTGTCGTGGTGACGTAGCGCAGGGTGGGCGTCTCTTTCGCGAACACAATCCCGAGCCGGGTGCGGTCGGTTTCCGGTTTGCCTGTGGTGGCGTAGTGAACCTCGAACACGATATCGGATCCGGCGGCAATGAATTTGGCCGCGCCCCCGACCGTGAATTCCTGGGCATTTACCCCGGGATTGTATTTGGCAAGGATGTCCTGCACCGGGCGGGGTCCCGTTGTCGGCTGGGAATCCCGGCTGGCCGGCGCAAACTGGGCTCGGGTGGGCTTATAGAGTTCCCCTTCGGGGGCGTCCGCCATCCATGGAGAACCGGGAGGCCGGATCCAGGCCTTCATGTGATGTACGACTTTCGGATTTCCCGGCCGGACTTCCGCGGCCTTCACCCACACGTCTTGGGGAAAGTTAACCTTAACGAGCAGGTTCGCCTGGTCGATGATGCCCGTGGCGGGGATGGAAAGGTCATGCGGGAATTCCACAACCATGTCAGGCTTGCCGATGCTCCAGCCCTGGGCGAACCGGACTGCGGCAGGCTTATCCTTCGCGTTGCCTTCCGGAGCGCCGTTGTCGATCCACGAGGTCAATACATTGATCTGCTCCGGCGTGAGACGCCGCTCATTCGTGAAATGGCCATTAAATTCCGGGTCGGCAAACCATGGTGGCATCTTACGGCTGAGAATGGATTCCCTGATCGCCTTCGCCCATGGCCGCGTCTCGCCGTACGTCATGAACGACATGGGAGCCACTTCGCCGGGCCGGTGGCACTCCTGGCACTTCTGCTGCAGAATGGGCAGAACGTCTTTGTTAAATGTCACCTTCGGGGGCGTGTCGGTAGCGGCGGTAGCCGTGAAAGCCAACAGTAAGGTGAAGGCGGGCGAACGGAACATTACCTCCTGTTTATATCACGCCGAAACCGGAGTCAATGGTGGGCGCGGGTTCGCCGGGCGGAAGATTGAACCGACGTTCCGTTCACGATGAAGATGCCGATCAGATGATCGTTGTCGTAGTAGAAATTGCGCCGCCGCCATCAGTAGCTTCCGATAGCTACTCCTTCGGTGAAGCCTCGCCGGACACGTTTACAGCTGACACTCCGGCCTGCTCTGCCCTGTTTCTGCAGTCGATTGGGATCGGCGGTAGGTTGGTCACGCAGGGCTTGGCGGCACAGCCTTCGCGCCGCTGTGCTGTGGCAGGGAAGTGGTACTTGCGCCGATTCGGAAGCTGGTGCTCCCCAATGAGGAGGGAACAGACTTGGCGAGGAGTGATGGTTCACGAGACCTAGGCTGTAAATAGCCCGACTACTGGAAGGAATTCTTTGAAAGTGCTGGCAGAACAGGTTATTCCCAATGAATTCTCCGGGAATAAGACGCCGCTGTGGAAGAATACGTCACAAGTTACCGCTGTGCAAATTAGGCGCAGCTGT
>JAUZEU010000751.1 GCA_030838885.1 Bryobacterales bacterium
CGTCACCACTGGTGTGAGCACGGGAACCCGGGACCACGCTTGCTATCGGGCTTTACAAAAGCTCCAGTGATAAGTCGGTCTCAGCTGCCGTCACCCGCAACTTTCCGGCATGATACTACTTCTCCCGCCCGCCGTGTTCCTTCCCGGTGTGACCGGCGCCCACGGTCCCGAGCTTGCAAACAACATCCCTCTGGTCCCGCCGCGGCGCCTGCCGCATAACAAGGGAAGCGATGCTCGACACCGATCAGATCAACGAACTGCACCGGCTTTACTGGTCGGAGCACTGGTCCATCCGAAGAATGGAACGTCATCTGAAGATGAGCTGGAAAACGATCCGGAAGTATCTGAATGCGCCGGAGCAGGTCCCGGCGCTGCGTCATCGTCCCGGCAAAATAGAACCGTTCAAAGGCAACATCGCGGAATGGCTGGAGAAAGACCCTCAAGTCACTGCCGCTGTGATCGAACAGAAACTGCGGCCCCTCGGTTACAACGGCGGCCACAGCATCCTTCAGGAATATATCCGCAAAATACGGCCGCAGACGCCAAAACGCGCCTTCGTCCGGATGGAACCTCTGGCCGGACAACGTTTCGAAGTTGACTGGGGCCACTTCGGCGCTCTCAATTACTCAGGCGATTCGCGCAAGCTCTATGCCTTCGCGCTAGTCGATGCGCACAGCCGAACTCTGTATGTTGAGTTCACGCACAGCCAGAGTTTTGGAACATTCGCGCGCTGTCACATTCACGCGTTTGACGTGCTGGGAGGCGTAGCGCGCGAAATCGCCTACGACAATCTCGCCACCGCCGTCGCCGAACGCGATGGCCGCCTGGTTCGTTTTCTCCCGCGCTTCCTCGGCTTCGCCCGCGATCACGGGTTCTTTCCACATGCCTGCAATCCGGCCAGCGGCTGGGAAAAAGGTAAAGTCGAGCGCGCCATCGGGTATCTTCGTCAGAACTTCTGGCCCCTGCGCGAGTTCACCGATCTGCATGATGTGAATCGTCAGGTGCGCCAATGGCTGGCCGACGTTGCCAATCAACGCCTGCATCGCGAAACGCGGGAGCGCCCCGCGGAACGCTTCAAACCGGAAGCGCTGCGACCATTACCGGTTATTCCTTACGATTTCCGCGACTCATCGGAAGCGCTTGTACACAAAGATCTCCGGCTCCCGTTCGATGGCAACCGTTACTGCGTGCCCCATCGCTACGTGGGCCGGCGGCTCACCATCAAAGCGGATTCCAGTTCGGTCACCATCTATGACCGCTTCGAGGAAGTCGTCAGCTACGCGAGATCATGGCGACGCGGACAAACGTTCGGAGCCGCTCGTTTTGAAAAGCTCCTGGCCGAACATCGCCCCGCCGCGCGCCGCTCTCAGGCGCAGCAGCGACTGCTCGATTCACTCGATGGCATGTGTTCGCGATCTGTCCTGGAGGCTTATCTCCGCGATATGGCGGATACCGACCGGTCGCTCGGCCGTCAGATATCGGAACTGCTGGAACTGATTCGGCAGTACGGCCCGCAGGACGTGGCCGTCGCTATTGAGAAAGCGGCCGCAGCCCGCGCTTTCGCCGCCGATTATGTCACCAACATCCTGCGCCGGCAGCGCTCGCCGCGCCGACCGCAACCACCGCTTCGGCTGCGTGATCCACTACTGAACGAACTCGCTACCGACCCCATCTCACTGCTGAGATACGACGCCTTCATCCTCGAATCCGGAAAGGAACCCGATGACCCCTCTCGAACAGAAACTACAGCAACTGAACCTGAAAGCGATGAGCCACCAGATCGAGACGACGATCGCTGAAGCTGCCGCCCGGAATCTGAGCGTGCCGGCTACGATCGAACTGCTCGCCGACATGGAGTTGGAAGCGCGCCGGGGTCGCGCCGTTGAGCGCCGCTTCAAATGCTCGCGGTTGCAGTCCCAGCCGAGCATCGACGCGTTCCGCTTCCACCATCACAAGAGCCGCGTACAGGCGAAGAACCGTATCCTCCGGCTGCTCGATCTCACGTTCCTGCCGCAGGGTACCAATGTCGTGCTGATCGGTAATCCCGGCGTGGGGAAGACTTTCCTCGCACGTGTCTTGGCGTGGAAGGCCTGCCAGGCGAATCAGCGCGTCCTGTTCACCACAGCGATGGACATGCTGAATCATCTGCTGGCTTCGCAGGTCGATCACTCGCTGGTGCGTAAACTGAAAATCTTCACCGATCCCACACTCCTGGTCGTCGACGAACTGGGTTACTTATCGCTCGATCAGCAAACATCGAATCTCTTCTATCAGGTCATCTCGACGCGCCACAGTCAGAAGCGTTCGACCATCATTACTACGAACACGCCCTTTTCCGACTGGGGCAACATCCTCTTCAATACGACCATTGCTACGGCTATCGCCGACCGGCTGGTCGAAAACTCCGAAATCTTTCTGCTGGGCGGCCCCAGTCTGCGCAACCCCGGCAAGCACCCGGATCCGCCGGAAGAGTAGTTTCCACTCCGGCCCCGATCAGGCGCCGCACTGTGCGATACCCCGCGCGGAGGAGTCCGCCGGGTGAACCCCTCAACGGCGCTGCCAATGGCGGAGGGCTTTCAGGCCCTCCGCTTCCGGTTCCCTCGTCCCCTCATGTTCAACTTCAGCGCCAATCATCTGTTCCTGCTCTCACGGACGGAGTACCCGTCGTGCGCGGTGTTTTTGTTGCGGGACCTCGACACGCAGCGCGTTTACCGGCTCTACGACTTCACGAAAGCTCAGCTCATCCGGCCCAATGTGGCCTACTGCGTAGCGGGCAAGGTCAACAGCGCCGACAAACTCTACCTCGTGATCGAATCGGTTCGGCCGGACACCAGACACTCGCGGTCTTCCACGGTTCCTGTTCCTGCTGACGGCGCGGGAGGGTTGCCCATCGCCTGAATCAAAAGCTCTTCTGACACGAACAGGACCAGTGTCCCCACGCGCTTAACTTCCCGGCGTCATCGCCGTCGTGTGCCCGGAAATCCAAATCGAACCCCCGCTTGACGTCACAACCGGGAAAAATGCTGCCATTCTAAACCGGCGCTAACAGTCGGAGACGACATGCCACCGATGTGTCGTGTACGGGGCCCACGGCGGCGTTCGCGGCCACTCTGCTCAAGGGAGCGCACGTTCAGATCGAGGGTGAATTACGCACCCGCGAGTACGCACAGAGCCTTGGCCACGGTGCCCGTGGCGGAATGGAAAGGGAAACTGGCGGGCGATGCGGGAATGTCGCATGCTCGGAGAAGCCACGCCCGGCAGCTATAGTCGTTAGTTCCC
>JAUZEU010000766.1 GCA_030838885.1 Bryobacterales bacterium
GGCGGGTGTTATCCAAAAGCCTTATACTTCCTCTGAACTCTGCGAGAAGATGGACTCGATTCTGGCGAGCAACACTGGGGACAGGCTGACGGTCGGCACTTCCGGATCCTGAAAACCAGTTGCTTGCGGAACTGGTCAGGATGCTCACCAGACCGCAAGCCCATCATTACACCGGGCGTGGTCTTGGTGGCAAACTCTTGAGGATTGCTGCAGTCCGGAGATGGGTGCTACTGGTTTGCGCGTCCTGCCAGGCTGATTCTCTTCCGGCAACCAGATCTTCGTGCCTCCTACGCCATTATCAGCACCTTCCTCTACGTGAAGCGGGCTGTCCGGCTACTGCTTAAAACATCTCCTGTTGGGAGCCGCAACCTAATCTGCGATTACACCCGTGCCGGATTGCAACGGGTGTGGTTGAGTCCGCCTGTACGACCGCCGATGGTAATCGGCGGTCTACTCTCTATATCAACTGCTTCGGCCAACTACCATTGCGGCCGGTCAAGCCAATTTCGCCGGTACAGTGACTGTAAACACCAGCGGCGTGTTTTTTGCAAACGGTGTGGGCGTTGCCCACCTGATCGACCCCGGCAGTCCCGATACGGGTGGTTTCACAAGGCTGACAGGTGGAACTATTCAGGACCTTACAGGCGCTCCGACTACCGGGCCCGTTAACTTCTCACAATTCCTTACGTTCAACGTTCCCGGGGGCGGTCTTTTTCGATCTTCAGAATATCGCGCCTGGACGGGGAACTAATGCAGCCTGTGGCTCAAACACCGTGGGCAATATATGTACCCCAACGGGCTCTCCGTTCACATTGATTCAGCGCGCGACAAATCAGGTTGAAATCGATCTGAGCCTGAGCGGAGTGGCTTATACGGGCATCGTAACGACGGGCTCGAATCCACCTACGGGTTTGTTGACGACGCCGAATCTGATTCCGGGTACTATCACGGACGTACTGGCCGCCGTGAGTTCTCCGAATGGAATTACCAATTCTTACTCGGCGACTTTCAGTGCGGCTCCGAGCGGTGTTCCGGAACCAGGAACGCTGGGCATGATATTCACAGGGGTTGGTATGCTCGGCACGTGCTTGTTCCGGCGTAACAGACGCGGGTAAGTTCTATCCCTGGGAAAAGGGAGGACAGGAGAGATTCCTGTCCTCTTTTGCTTTTCATCTTTCCCGCTCTCAGCTGTACTCTGCAAGAGCGAAGCGCATATCCTGAACGAGATTATCGAACTCGTAACCTGCCTCCGGGGCGTTAGGCACTCGGAAGCTATCCACCTGGACGTGTCGTCAATCCGTGGAAGTGCCTGCCGGGGCATGGTGCCCCGCGACTTTCCAGTGCGTACCGCTTAGGTTCCAGACCGGCCATTCCGAATATCTCTGGCTGGATCGGCTTCGGTGTTCCGGCGTCGGCGAGGCTCACATTCAAGTTCCCTGGTTCCGTACGACGTCTACGGAGTCGTACAGGAGCGCGCTGCTTAGCAGGGAACAATCCCGTTTCCGTCATATGCGGGCACCGGTAGTGTCAGAACTGATGCGAGAGGGCGTCGCATGACGGGGCCGTTCTCCACGCTGTACAGGTTCCGCCAGGTTTTTTTTGCCATCCTCCCGTAACCGAACGACGCGAGCGGAGTATAACCGTCAGGACCTATGACGAACCTGATCGGCGACCTCCGCTTTGGCGTGCGCCAACTCCGCCTGAACCCTACCTTCACGGCAGTCGCCGTCCTGTCGCTCGCCCTCGGAATCGGCGCTAACAGCGCCATTTTCCAGCTCATTGACGCCATCCGCCTCCGCACGCTCCCCGTCGAGAAGCCCGAGAACCTGGCCTATCTCGACTTCGCGAAAGGCTCCACCCGCGGTGGTTGGTGGTCTACCCGGAGCGCCGTCTTCAATTTCGCCCAGTTTGAGAGTATCCGCGCGCACCAGCAGTCTTTCTCCGGTATCGCCGCGTGGAGCGCCAAGCCCCTGAACCTGTCCGCCAGTGGCAAGATCCGAAATGCCGAAGGTCTGTTCGTCAACACTGATTTTTTTCGTGTCCTCGGCGTCCCCCCTATCCTTGGCCGCACGTTCAACCAGCAGGACGATGCCCCGGGCTGCGGCAGTTCCGGTGTAGTTATCAGCTACGCGTTTTGGCAATCGGAATTCGCCGGGGACCACAGCGTTACTACTCGCAAAATCCGGCTCGAAGGCAATCTTTTCCCCATCCTTGGCGTGACGCCCTCCGGTTTTTTCGGGGTCGAAATTGGCCGCCGTTTTGACGTCGCCGTCCCGCTCTGCTCCGACCCACTCTTCTGGGGACCAGCGGCCAAAGGCGGACGCCTGCCGCGCCGGGATGCGTGGTGGCTGTCCCTTATGGGCCGCCTCAAGCCCGGCGTAACTCTCACTCAGGCGAAAGCCCAGATTGCGGCCATCGCCCCAATCGTCATGCGGGACAGCCTGCCACCAACCTACCGTGCCGAAGCGGCGAAGAAATTCCTCCTGAACAAGCTCACCGTTGAGCCCGGCGGAACGGGCGTGTCCCAACTGCGCAAGCGTTATGAAGACCCGCTGTGGATCCTGCTCGCGACCACCGGGCTGGTCCTTCTCATCGCGTGCGCCAACCTCGCCAACCTTCTGCTAGCACGAGCCAGCGTCCGCGAACGCGAAATCGCCGTCCGCCAGGCAATCGGCGCCTCCCGATCACGTCTTGTCACGCAGCTGCTCTCGGAAAGCCTGCTTCTCTCTGTGTTCGGCGCTGTTCTCGGTGCCATGCTCGCCGCGCTCCTCAGCCGTGGCCTTATTGCCTTCCTGACGACGGAAGGCAATCGCATGTTTGTCGGACTCGGTATCGATTGGCGAGTGCTCGGCTTTACCGCCGCCATTGCCGTCCTTACCTGTTTACTCTTTGGCCTCGCGCCCTCTCTTAAAGCAACCGGACTCGCCCCCGCTTCCGTCATGCGCGCCGGCGGTCGCGGACTGACGGCGGGCCACGAAAAATTCAGCCTGCGCCGAGTTCTGGTTGTCGCGCAAGTCGCGATGTCTCTCGTGCTTCTCGCCGGAGCGCTACTGTTCGTTCGCAGCCTCCAAAAGGTTCTCGCCATCGACCCTGGCTTCCGGCCGGAAGGCGTATTCGCCGTGAACATCGACATGCGGAACGGGCACTACTCCAAAGAGCGCATTCCCGAAGTCAAACGCCAGCTCCTCGAAACCCTCCGGGGGCGCACCGGCGCCGTCTCGGCCGCAGAAGTTGATATGACTCCCGTCAGCGGCTCCGGCTGGGATCAAAACACATGGGCGGACGGCTCGACCGGACCGAAGACCGACACGCTTTACAACCACATCTCACCCGGCTACTTCCAGACCATGGGGACCTTGATCCTCGCGGGGCGCGACTTCGGCGAGCACGACAATCTGAGCGCGCCGAAAGTCGCCATGGTGAACGAAGAATTCGCGAAAAAGATTTTCAATGGCCAGAATCCAATCGGCCGGACCTTCCGCCGCGAGGAATCCGCGGACAAGCCCGACAGCGTTTTCCAGGTAATCGGGCTAATCCGCAACACGAAATATTACGAAGTGCGCGAAGACTTCCGCCCCATAGCCTTCGTCCCCTCGGCTCAGAATGATGATCCCGGTCTCGGGGCGACCTTCGTGCTGCGCACCACTGCAAACGTCGGCGAATTTGAGCACAACGCGGAAGCTGCGGTCGCGCAAATTAACTCACAGTTCGGCATCGATTTCACGGTGCTCAGCCGCCAGATTCAGGAATCGCTGATGCGCGACCGCCTGATGGCTGCGCTCGCGGGAGCCTTCGGATTGCTCGCCGGCGCCCTCGCCGTCCTGGGACTCTATGGTGTGATCGCCTACATGGTCGCCCGCCGCCGCAATGAGATCGGCCTTCGAATCGCACTCGGCGCAAGCCGCCCCCGAGTTATCGCCCTCGTCCTCCGCGAGGCCATCATCCTGCTCGCCCTGGGATTGGTAGCCGGGACCGTCCTCGCCGCCTGGGCGGGACAAGCTGCCGGCGCCCTCCTTTACGGGCTCAAGCCTCGCGACCCGGCAACCCTGGCGGGAGCCATTGGCCTTCTGGCGGCCGTAGCCCTCATTGCGAGCTATGCGCCGGCATTGCGGGCGTCGCGTCTTCAGCCAATGGATGCACTTCGTGACGAGTGAGGTCCCGGCGGTGTCAAGCAGTAACGTTTCAGAAAGGGTCCTTTGTGTAACACGACGAAAAGCAAGCCGTTGTCCTGCCGCCCACCGCTCTGACTTGGGCGAGCCATCGGGGGGACTTGCCAGTTGGCGAGAGTCTCAAAGCCGGGTCGAAGGCTGGATTTCCGATTTGACTCGATTGGCTCAGACCGCCTTGTACATAGCCGATGCGGCCCAAGCCTTCGGCCAGCAGAACGACATCACCGTGCTCGCCATCCGCCGCCTGGCACAGGGTGCCGTCACCTACCGGCACGGTCCATACGCCGTCCAGCCGTAACGATTTGCTGCGGTGCTATACTATGCTCGTTCGAAGCGACGAGCTTTTCTTGACGCGTCAAGCAACGAGAAACCGTTGTCATTCGCTGGGTCCAATCCGTTCGATTGGTTTTGGCGAAAAACATCAAGCTAAAGAGGCAAAATGGGCGATAGTCCGCGGTTACGAATTCCACTCCTCGAAGGAGTTGTCCCATCGCTGCTGCGCATCCCGTCTTTCGGGGCGCGCCCGTTTAGGTCGCACGAACGCAATCTGCTGATCCGAATCTTCGGCGACTCCATCAACCTCGATCCTGTTAGGGTCGCCTACACCCGGCTTTTATTTGCCGGCACGACCGCCTACACAATGGGCAACACGATCCTGATCCCAGTCGGCACCAGCACCGATACTTCGACACTCGTGCATGAGATGACCCACGTGTGGCAGTACCAGACGATGGGAACGCGGTATATCTCCGATTCTGCCCTGCATCAGATCGTCCAAGGGTCCAATGCCTACGACGTGGATCTCGTCTTAGGGCAGTCCTTCTACTCCTATGCCGCAGAGCAGCAGGCCATGATTGTACAGCGCTATTACGACGATTTCCCGGGCTGGCGAACAAATGCCGACGTAGTCCGCATGCTTGGGGAAGTTCGCAGAGCCCGACCGCTGCCTCCCAGCGAAATTGAGCGCGAGACCTGGTACGGGCCCCACCGGCCTTTCACAGATCCAAGTCCGGGGTCAGGCGGACAACAGCCATCGCAAACAGTGCCTTTGTTCCGGATTGAATTCTGAAGGGGTCCGAACGGACTCTGGCCCGTTTCCTGCTCAGTCAGTGCTCCAGGTCCGGATTTTCGGATCTGGGAACAATCAGCCATCGCTGGCCAGGGTCGCCGCGCGGCGCAGAGCCGCTCGACCGCCGCCGCGCGCATCTCCCAATCGCCGTCCGTCCCGGCGACCTTGGATAGCAGTCTCTGAGTGGCGAGCTTCTTGACCTTGACGGTCTCCAGCCTCACGGACGGTCGGGAGTTGCTCAATTTAGAAATGAAAATTAAACCTCAGAGGCATCGCGGACCGTTACCTCACAGATTCGCGGCGTTAGGGGCTGGCAAAGAAGAATGACCGCTAAGTGTCAGCTTCGTTCGGCGCACATTGTACACGATCGCTAGCGCTCGATCGGGGCCAACTGTCCGCCTGCATCCCGATCCGCGACCTGCTTAGCGGGCTGGTGCCAAAGTCTCGGTGTTTCAAAACGGGTTTTGCACCACCCAGGGAAGTCCTGTGAACAGTGGATCTCGCATATTGCAGGAGTCAGTCGCAAAACGAAAAGCTGAATAAGGCCGGCCGGAGCCTGCATTTGGTCCCGGCGTTGTTCCGAACTCTGCCGCGGAAGGAGGGCGCACTCCTGACGGTTCCGATGGCCGCGAAACCACCTGGTTGGCTGGAGTGACCCGGCGCGAAGATGCCTGCGGGCGCCGGTCTTGTGCCGAAATCCTATGACCGCAGCCAGCACTTAAGCCGCCTTCGCATGCTCAAGGGAAGGTAGTGAGTGGCTACCCGCCTGCTTTGAGCAAAGAGCAGCCCTGGATCGGTCCAGGGGGCGTCCATCCAGGTCCGCACAAATTCCGAGGCCTCGCGGTCATCAATTGCGCGGAACAGATTCTGGGGAAACATGCGATGCAGGCCACCTGCATTTTCCGAAGGCCGCTGAACGGTACTCCCTCCTCGAAGCCAGTCACCAATAGCAAGTGCAAACGACACGCCTGCGGCCGCCGACAAGTAGAGTCCCGGTGTTGGCCGGGGATTGACCTCCAAAACCAGCGGCTGGTCGCGATTCTCATCGAGTATCCAGTCGACACCGCAGAAGCCGTGGAACTCCGTCAGCTTTCCAAGTTTCACCAGCATGGGCTCTATGTCGGAGTGCCAGAAGATTTCGATAGCGCTGGCGGAAGCAAGAGCGTTGGGCCAGTTCCGCCGGAGGAAGTAAGAAAACCAGCATTTCGGAACTCCGTGATCGAAGAGCACCGAGGTCGCTCCTACTTTTCCCGTGAGAAAGTGTTGTCGCAGTATCGGGCCGCTGTCCCTGTCCGCTTTTGCCGCTTCCAGATCATCAGCACCTCGAATTACCATTACACCGGATCCCGACAGGCTTGCTTCTTTCTTCAGCACGAACGGCTCGCCTGACCACTCTTCCCCCATGAGTTCATCGCGGCTGCCGATTACGCGGTATTCCGGCACCGCAATTCCGGCCTTCGCAGCATCTTCCGTGAACGAAACTTTGGAGAGAATACGGGCTAAACGCTGCGGGTCTGCAGTCAAAGGCACCAGCCTCGCCAGTTCCGCAACCGGCGGGTGATCGAGGAAAAGCCGCAATAGCGGCTCGTCTGCGATGATTACCAGGGAATAGAACCCCGAATTTCTGGTCAATTCGGCTTCCAGGCCTGCTCTGACTTCCGCCGGAGAACGGCCTGTCCGGACGTGATGATGTACGGAGCGCGAAGAGAGGATGGACAGGCCCTGACCCGAAACCACCGAAACTTCGCATCCGGAGTCCGCAAGAAGGCGTGGAAGGCGGGCCGCCCCGACGGCATCAATGCTGATCGCAACTAAAACCCTCTGCATGGCCGTATCCTCCCTCGACAGCAGACTCTAAGCCTCTTTGGCGCCGGCAAGGAAATCCTCCATGGAAGCGACAATGCCGGCATGCGCTGCCTTCAGCGCGTCCATGCGAACCTTACCGGTTGAACGGTCCCGAACATCGGCTTCGGCAGAGGCGTAAAGCACAGCTAATTCACCAGCGCCCATCTGTGAGTTGCTGCCTTTGAGAGTGTGCAGCAGTTTCCCTGCGAGTTCGAAATCGGCTTCTGCCAGAGCTGATTCGAGCTTGCCGATATTGCCGGCGGCCTCTTCGATAAAAAGTTTTATCAGGTCCACGCCGGCGCTGGGATCGTCGTGCATTATCCCGGCAAAATAATCGGGCGGCGTCCACACGTGAGCTGTAGCGGAAGGGGGGCGCTTCACCTTCCGGAGCACGTCACACAAATCAGCGGTCTGCACGGGCTTGGTGACGAAGTCACGCATTCCCGCACGCAGGCAGATTTCGCGGTCGGTCTGCATCGCATTGGCGGTCAGGGCGATGATCCACGGGCGTTCGTTTTCCGGGAGCAGTTCGTTAATTCGGCGGGTGGCTTCAATGCCGTCCATCTGCGGCATGTGCATGTCCATGAACACCACGTCATAACGCTGGCGCTGCAGCACAATGACGGCTTCGAGACCGTTGTTTGCGGTATCCACGCGATATCCCAGGCGGGACAAGAGCAGCAGGACCAGCTTCTGATTTACCGGGTTGTCCTCTACAACCAGGATGGTGAAAGGAAGACGCTGAGCGAACTCAGGATCTGTGAGAGGCTGCACGGGCTTTTGCGACACGCGCACGGGCCCGGCTGCAAGAAAACCAGTCAACGCATCGCAAAGGTGCGAAGGCTTAATAGGCTTGGAATGCAGACGGGAGCGCGGGATGGATTTCCCGCGAAGCTGTGCTGCGAGACCAGTGTTCCGGCGTGCCAGAGAGCAGAGGATCACCAGCGGAGCCTCACCCGCAGCACGGGCCAGTTCTTCCGGAGACAGGAAGGGAATATCGTTGTCCACAATCGCAACATCAAACTCCGAACCGTGTTGCGCGCTGGCGGCTTCGGCCGCTGAAGAGTAAATCCAAACCAGCATGCCCCACGCGCTGAGGTGCTGACGCAGCACGGACTGGCTGATTGCGTTGGGATCGATAACCAGGGCGCGGCGGCCGGCCAGGGCGGACCCGGTGTTCCCGGGCCTCAGGCTTTCCGGTGAGTTACCTTCGGCGGCGATAGTGAAATGGAAGGTGGATCCGCGGTCTGGCTCGCTCTCGACCCAAATGCGGCCGCCCATCAGCTCCGCCAGGTTCTTGCTGATGGCGAGACCCAGGCCTGTGCCGCCGTAACGGCGGGTGCTGGAGTTATCAGCCTGGCGGAATGGCTGAAAGATGTCTTCGAGTTTTGACGCCGGGATACCGATGCCGGTATCTCGGACCGCAAAGTATATTTCCCAGCTTGCGGAATCACCGTGCGCCGCCGTCCGGTTCGCGGAGACGGACAGCAGGACGCTGCCGTACGCAGTGAATTTGATCGCGTTGCCAAGAAGATTGATCAGGATCTGGCGCAGCCGGGCTTCGTCTCCCGTTATGAGTTCAGGTACGCCGGGATCGACCAGATATTCGAGTTCGACCGATTTCGCTGCCGCCCCGGCGGCCACCATATCCAGGGCGCCTTCAATGCAGGCAGCAAGGTTGAATTCGACTTTTTCGAGCTCCAGCACGCCGGAATCGATGCGCGAAAAGTCGAGAATTTCATTGATGATGGTGAGCAGCGCGTTGCCACTGGTGCGGATGGTTTCGGCGTATTCGCGCTGTTCGTCGCTCAGGCTGCCGTCGAGAAGGAGACCCGTCATACCAATGACTCCGTTCATCGGTGTGCGGATTTCATGGCTCATGTTCGCGAGGAATCGCGAGGTGAGTTGTGCGTTGGCTTCGGCCGCTTCTTTGGCGCGGCGCAGCTCAATTTCAGCTTCGATTTTTTCGGTGACGTTATCGCCAACCGCGACGAAATACTCGACGCCGCCCTCATCGTCCCGAACCGGGGAGAAACGGATGCGGTTCCAGAAAGCGGTTCCATTGCGATGGTAATTGCGGAGAGTGATCTCCAGCTTAGTGCCCGCGGCAAAGGCTTTCCCGATCAAACGAATCGATTCCGGATCCGTTTCGGGGCCGTAGAGGAGACCAAAGGGCCCGCCCTGCGCTTCCTTCGAGGTGTATCCCGACATCGCTTCCAGAGCCGGGTTGCAGTACAGAATGGCTCCACCGGGAGGAACGGGGTCCACGATGGTTACGGCGCTGCTGATGGAAGCCAGCGCCCGGTCGCGCAGACGGATTTCGTGCGCGGTGCGGCGCCCTTCGCGGCGGTGACGGGAGGCTACGAACAGTCCCGCGAGCGAAGTGAGGAAAGGGTCGATTTCCTCCAGAAGTTCAAAAGAATAGCCACTGCTCCGCCCGCCCAAACCGATCACACCCACGGTTTCGCCGCCGTGAATGATGGGCAGCGCGAGGGTCTGGTCGCCCATCACTTCACTGGACTCGACGAAAGCGCTTTTCGTCAGACTGAGCAGGTCGTGGTGCCCGAGGGAGGCGCAGACGCGGAACGTCATTGCTTCTCCGTAGACGGGGATGATCTCTGCCACGCATCCGGAAGAACTCCGGGTCAGGGCGGCCAGGTTTTCGAGAAGACCACCGAAGACAATTTCCGGCGACGCGCCTCCGATGAACTGACCTTGTGCGTTCCGCAGAACCTCCTGCAGTTTGCGCGACATAGCGGCAGCTGTTTGTTGCTCCTGGCGCCTGATGGCTTCGATTTTCCGGGTTGCCCGACGCTGCTCCAGCTGATCGGAGACGATGGCGGCGAGTTCGGAAAGGATGGTTCGTTCCCTTTCGGAGAGCGACGGGTGTGCTACGGTGTCAATCACGCACAACGTACCCAGGGCGGAGCCGTTCCGCCGTTTCAGGGGGGCACCTGCGTAAAAGCGGACGTGGGGCTGGCCTGTTACGAGGGGGTTTTGGCTGAAGCGCACATCCGCCTCCGCATCGAGCACCACTAATGGTTCCCTGTTATCTAACGCATGGGCGCAAAAGGCCACATCGCGCGGAGTTTCCGATGCATCGAGGCCGAATCGCGACTTGAACCACTGGCGTTCCTCATCGACCAGGGATACGAGAGCGATGGGGGTGCCTACCAGCAACGCGGCGATCCGGGCGATCCGGTCAAATGCTTCCTCGGGCTCAGTGTCGAGAACGCCAAGACGCCGCAGGTCGTCCAGACGCTGTAGTTCGTCTGCGGGAAGGGGCGCTGTCATGAGTTTGCATCCTCCGCAAGATCTATGCCGGTTTTTTTCGGACCGGAGATGAAGCTCCAAAGCCAGAGTCCGACGAGTTTGCAATCGTGGCTGACGGATTCGGTGGCGCTGTAAAACGCTTCGGCGGAGTAGGTCTCATCGGTCGATGCATTCTCGCCGAACATAACGGCGGCTTCGGTGATCAGGCCAGCCTTGGTTTTCATATAGAGAGATCGCCAATCGGCGGGTAACTGGAGGAGCTGAGTGCGCGAGCGAGGCTGGACACCTACCAGAAAGAGATCGCCGGAGAGGACCGAAATCAGTCCCGGCAGAAACTGGAAGAGGAAGCAGCCCCGTCTGCCATGCCCGCTGGCTACCTGGAACCGGAAAACCCGGGATTCCCGCCACCCGGCCGGATCATCCTCAGTGGGAATACGGACGATTTCGGAAAATACCAAAGAGCCTTTTTTTGCAAGGGTGAGACAAAGGCCGGTCAGGAGCAGCACCGGCCACAGGAAAACAAGCAAACTGAGAGCGATCAGGATGGATGCAATCCTCTGCGGGACTCTTCCGGAGGAGCGCGAAGTCAGACTGCCGAGCAGGAAGGCCTCCGACGCGAGAAGGGAGGTTCCAAGACGGATATTCAGGAGGCGGTTACGATCAACGATCACCGAGTTGAGTTCCAGACCTTCCCCGACGTAGGTGCCGGCTGTGACCGTGGAATCCACCACGATGGTGTGTGCGTCAATGATGCAGTTCTGGCCGATGACAGCGGAGGGCCCGATCTGCGCGCCGCGGCCGATACGGCAATTCTCACCTATATAGAGAGGCGCCGTCAGCTTCGCTGTAGGGTGCAGCGCTACGTTGCGCGAGATCCAGATGCCGGGGTCCGCCTGGCGGCCGGAGAGCATCAGGCCGGGGAAGAACTGTTCGAGCGCCTGGCGCTGACTGACCAGAAATTCCTGCCCGGTTCGGATGCAGAGACAGCGTTCGGCATCCATGACTGGGAGGGCATCGAAGTCGGGAAGGCTCAGATCCTGCGCGGTGAAGACACCCCAACCTGTCCATTTGGGAACGCCTTCGCCATCCCGATACTGAATCAGGGTGGAAGGCTTTATGGCGGCGAGATCCAAGGCAGGGAGACATACAGCAGTGCAGAGCACAACTGTATCCTGTCTGCCGGCTGAGAGGGTTCTGACAAGACGGAGCGGATCGGCGCCGAGCGGCAGAAGGTGGTAGCGAAACTCGCAGCCCCAGCGGACTCCGTCACCCAGGGCGGCTTCAATTTTCTCCGGAAGGTGGCTGAGGACGAATTCGAATCGCCGGACCTGCTGGTGCGCCAGATATTCCACAATGTGCTGGAGGAACGGGCGGTCTCCGATGGGGAGGAGAGGCACCGGCAGATACTCGTTGAGGCCCTCAAAGGCTTCGTCCTGTCCGGTAGCTACGATGATTGCGATCAAGCAGCCGCTCCGCCGCGCCTGCGATTCAGCAGCACTCTCGACAGGAACACCGCGTTACCCACGAAATACCGACGCCACATGCGGCGCGGTTCCTGCAGAAAGCGATAAAACCATTCCATGCCGATTTCTCTCATCCATATGGGTGCGCGGGAAATGCGACCGGAATAGAAATCGAACAGTCCGCCCACACCGATGCTGAGCCGGGCGCCCGTTTCGCCGAGATGCTCGCGAATCCATTTGTCCTGACGGGGCGCTCCGAAGGCGACCAAGAGAATGTCGGCTCCCGAATCGCGAATACCTCGCAGGATTTCAGCGGTATCTTCCTTTGCGAAGAATCCGTGCTGGTGCCCGCGAGTATTCAGGCCCGGATAGTTCCTGGAAATCCAGCCTGCTACATCCGCCGCCACGCCCGGCTTGCCGCCAAGGAGATACAAACTTGTCCCCTGACGTTCCATTTCGGCGCAGAGCAGGGGAAACAGATCGGTTCCGTTGACGTTCTGCCGGATGTTGGTATTCAGAATTCGGCCTGCGAGTTTCACCCCAATGCCATCCGCAAGCACCATACCGGAGGATTGCAGAATGCGGGAGTATCCGGCGTCCCGCCAGGAGATATTCACGCAGTCGGCATTCACGAAACAGACTTGGGACGGGGTGGGACGGTGCGCACGCAGGATAATCTGTTCGATCGCTTCGTCCATTGTCAGGTTGTCGATGGGGATGCCGAGAAAGTCGATGCGGTCGGGCGCGGCGCTGATGCCCTCGCCATAGAAAGCGGCCGGGATAGCGCGCAACCCGATAGCGAGGTCGCCCCAGATGGATTGAGAATCGAGATACTCGGAATCGACTTCGGATTCCGATCCGTAGGCGATGTTCGTGCGCTGGCGAATCCACCAAAGACAGATCAGACCAGGGCGGATATTGAAGCGGCGCCAGGCTGCGCGATCCGCCGGAGACACGTCCCCAGGCGAAACGGCGCGGGGACCGACGAGCGAAATGTCGCCCTTCCAGACGTTGAACAGGGCCGGGAGTGCCCGAAAAGGGCCTGTACGGAAGGCGAGCTCACGATAAATGCAGCCCCAACGACCGAGTCGCTGCGTGCCGACGATGCCTCCTCCGCGGGATTTATCCATGGACCAGAGGATCAGGAGGACAGGAGCGAGGAACAGGATCAGACATGACGACACCAGCAGATCGAGCAGACGCTTGACGCCGGTGACAATCTGGACCCAAATGAGCCAGAGGCCGCTGCCGAGCAGGCGGTTCAGTTGCCGCTTGCGGATGCCCGACGACGAATAGCGCTCGCTGAGTTGCTCGATCAGCTGTTGCCTGTCGGGGTGGCAGACTTCCGGTTTGGAGACAGGTGAAGGCACTCAGTAGGCGCCTTTGCCTACAAAGATTGCCGGGGCGGTTTTCAGCAGCAGAACGAGATCGAGCCAAAGGCTCTGGCTCTCGATATACCGGACATCGAGTTCCACCTGGCGGTCGAACGGAATGTCGCCTCGCCCGCTGACCTGCCAGATGCAGGTCAGACCTGGTGTGACATCCAGGCGCCGGCGATCGCGCAGGGAGTAAAGAAGCACTTCTCCTGGCACGGGCGGCCGGGGGCCCACCAGCGACATCTCGCCTTTGAGAACGCACCAAAGCTGCGGAAGCTCGTCGATGCTCGTTTTACGAATGATGCGGCCGATCCACGTGACGCGCGGATCTTTTTTCATTTTGAAGGTGACGCTGTTGGTGTGATCGTTGGCGGCAAGCAGCTTGTGTTTGATCGCTTCCGCATTCGTCACCATGGAACGGAATTTGGGAAACGGGAATTCCCTTCCCCACTGGCCGACCCTCACCTGCCAGAAGAACACCGGCCCACCGTCGGTCAACTTGATTGCGAGGGCAACCAGGAGCAGAAAGGGGGAGATCAGGAGCATCATTATCAGCGAAACTGTGATATCGAGCAGACGCTTCAGGAAATTGGAACCGCCTATAACGATTTTCCAGAGATATCTTTTGCGCCAATATTGCCAGCGCATGGCGAAACTGTTGGCCGCCTGACGCCCATACCGGTTGTGAAGGTCTTCGATGAGATCCCGCCGCCGCTGCTGACTCAGTTCAGCCGGCCCAGGCACGCCGGAACTGCTCACCGTCCGCATTCTGCCGCGCGGATATTAATCCAAATTACGATTTTTATAGGTCGCGTGAAAGCGGGTACCATGTATCAGGAATTTCTGCTTAAATGCCTGCTTAATAGTGTACATTGGGAAAAGGTGATATTCCCTACATTTTTGGCAGATTTTCGGGTCGGCTGTGAGTGAGGGAATTCGGGTGTCGGAACCGAGCGCCCTTACCTTCTCTTTAGCAGCGACTCGGCCAAGCCGCGTCCTCGTGGTAGAAGACGAGCGCCACATTGCCCGGCTGCTGGAGCACTTCCTATTAAAGGAAGGCTACTCCGTGACGGTAGCGCATGCCGCCGAGAGCGCGTACGAACTGATCGGGACGGTATCGCCGGATGCTTTGCTGCTGGACGTCGTGCTTCCCGGGATGTCGGGATTCGATCTGTTACGCAAGTTGAGAGGGGAACCGCGCTGGAAGGAACTGGTCGTGATCGTTCTGAGCGCGCAATGGTTCAATCACGACGATCCGGCACTGGCCGAGGCGGGCGCGACAGCGCAGTGCCCAAAGCCGATTGCACCCTCGAAGCTGATTCGTAAGCTGCGGGATTGCGGAATTCCCCCGCAACTGAGTTCACTAATCCCGGGAAAGCTTCCTACATAACCGGAAAGGCTCCGCCCCTTGTCGATTTCTGATACCACATTCGCTTTGCGGACCGCTCAGCCTCTGCTCACGGAAGATGCAGCGTTGACTGCTCTGTGCGGTGCGCTTGAGCCGATTGCATCGATACCGGGTTTCGGGCTGACTTACCAGAGTGCCGAGGGGTTGCTGTCGCATGTGTATGGGGCGGCGGCGACTGATCAATGTGGTGAGGCGATGAAGTTCGATCTGGACGATTCCGGATCGGCGGTCCTTTTGTACTACCGCGAACCGGATAGCCCGGTCGGAAAGCTGCTTGAAACCACCATTCGCAGTGTTCTTCAGCGTCTTGAGGTCGAGCGCCGCGAAAAACTGCTGATGGACGAACTCGGCTCGAACTGGGAAAGTCTCGAGGCCATTTATGAAATCAGCGCGGATATTCTTCGTTTTGGAGACGTTAAAGAGGCGCTGCAGAGATTGTTAAACCGCTTTTCTTCGTTGCAGGAGGGCCTGGAGGCAGGGCTTTTCCTGACGCGCGGAGGGCGGCTGGTACCGCTGGTCAGCAACAAGAAGGAACTCTCGCCGCTTGAGTGGGGGGATCTCGGCGTTCTGGAGCGACCGATCCGGGAGAACCGGGCTATCGTGCTGAATGACCGCCGGGCAGAGAGCAGGCGTCCAGGTTCAGCACCCTGGGATGAGGCGAAGCGGATTGCCGCTGTGCCCATCACAGCGCGTCAGAAAGTAATCGGCTTCCTGGCCGTATGGCGACATGACCAGGTTTTTGAGTTTGGCGCTCCCTTCTGCCGGCTGCTGGAAGCAATTACATGCAGCGCTTCGATGCTGCTGGAGAGCGACCGTCTGAATCGCACCATGCGCGAGAACGAACGGCTGGCTCAGGAAATCGAGATCGCTTCTTCGATTCAGCAGACCCTGTTGTTCGGCAACCCTCCGCGGAATGTCCAGGGGGTAACGATTGCGTCGTTCAGCGCGGCATCGCAGCGCATCGACGGCGACTTTCACGACTTTCTGAAGCACAAAGCCCGCTGCCTCGACGTACTGATTGGCGACGTCATGGGCAAAGGAATTGCGGCAGCCCTTCTGGGGGCGGCGACGAAGAATCAGTTTCTTCGGGCAGTGGCAAATCTGGCGATCCGATCGAATGAGACTCCTTCCCCGGACGCTATCGTGCGGCGCGCCGCCGGTCGGATTGAGGATCAGCTTATTGCGCTGGATCGCTTCGTCACCCTGTGCTACGCCCGGTTCGACTTCGATCGGGGCATGCTGGAGTTTGTGGATTGCGGTCACACCGGAATCATCCTCCACCGCAAACAAACGGGCGAGACCCTGTTTCTTCGCGGAGACGATCTGCCTATCGGCGCGATGCCCGGCTTTACCTGCACGCAACAATCCTGTCTGATTCTGCAGGGCGATTCTTTTCTGATGTTTTCCGATGGCGTCACCGAAACGAGAAGTCCGGATGGCGAGTTCTTTGGAGAGGAGCGCCTGCTGGACTGCGTGCGGGCGTGGAGTTCGCTGGGCCCGGCCATCCTGCTGGATGAGATCCGCAAGCGCACGGCCGTGTTTTCCGGGGGACAGCCGCGGACGGACGATTTCACCTGTATCGCGCTCACGGTTCTGCTGGGAGATGACGAGCGTCCGGTGGCTCGCACTGACCGTGAATTCCGCTGCGATCCGGAAGTACTCGCGGATTTTCGTGAATGGACCACCGGTATCGGGGCGACCGTGCCGGACGGCGGACTGGACGCCGACGCCGTCTCGCAACTGGAACTGGCCTGTACCGAAGCATTCGTGAACTGCGTGACTCACGGCTCAGATAATGACGGCCGGGAACCGGTACACGCTACCGCGCTGGTGCATCGGCATTACATCACGGTTGAACTGCGCCACAAGGGCCGGGAATTCGATCCGCTGGAGATTCCCGACCCGGCATTCGACGGCTCCAGAGACAGCGGCTTCGGAACTTATATCATTTTTCATCTCGCCGATGAGGTCAAATACCGACGGGATGGCGATATCAATCTTATTTCTATTTCCATTATGCGTAAGAAGGTACCGTAACATGCAGCTGACGATCGAGAAAATCGAGACCGTAACCGTGGTTGTGATCCCGGGTACGACGCTCGATGCCAGTAATACCAAAGGATTCAAGGGCGAGGTGGCGTCGTTGCTTACCTCAGGGGCGCACGTCATATTCGATTTGAGGAATCTTAAATTCGTCGACAGTTCGGGTCTGGGCGCGATGCTGTCGTCCCTGCGGCAGATCAACAGCCTGGGAGGGGATCTGAAACTCTGCGCGATGAACAAGCCGGTGCGGGCACTTATTGAGCTTGTGCGTATGCACCGGGTCTTTGAAATTTTCAATACACGTGAAGAGGCGCTCAGGTCCTTTGGGCTTGTGGTGCCGGACGCGGCGCAGGCGTAAGTTGCCAGTTTGGGGATAACCACGAATGCTATGGGAAGGACGGGGAGCCGCTGAAACTTGCTTACCTGATCAGCCGCTATCCCGCGATCTCCCATACATTCATCCTGCGAGAGGCGCTGGAGTTGCGACGGCTCGGGATTCAGATCGATACAGCTTCGATAAACGGACCTGACCGCCCCGATATGCAATTGACGGAGGACGAACGCAGTGAGGCCCACCGCACTTTCTATGTCAAGAGAGCCGGGGCTGCGGGCGCGCTTTCGGCAGGGTTGGCCACGCTGTTTTCGAATCCGGCTGGTTATTTTC
>JAUZEU010000783.1 GCA_030838885.1 Bryobacterales bacterium
GTGCGTTACATGACGCTGACCCACACCAATACCAATGGTTGGGCCGATTCCTCCGGCGATCTTGATGACCATTCCGTTACACGCCACGATGGCCTCACTCCCCTTGGCCGCCAGATCGTCCGCGAAATGAACCGGCTCGGCATGATGGTGGATATCTCGCATGTATCGGACAAGACATTTTGGGACGTGCTGGAGATTTCCACTGCGCCCGTAATTGCATCTCATTCTTCATGCAGGGCAATTTCGAACGTGCCGCGAAACATGACTGATCCGATGATCGTAGCTTTAGCGAAAAAGGGCGGCGTGATTCACATGAACTTCAACTGCGCGTTTCTGTCCCAAAAAACCGCGGATAGCGAGCAGCGCAAGCCGCAAGCGGAACGCGGCAAAAACGCCATACCCGCCACGCTCGCCGATGTAGTGGAACATATCAATCACGTTGTGAAACTTGTTGGGGTGGACGCCGTAGGGATCGGAAGCGATTTCGACGGAGTGACCTGTACCCCCACAGGGCTCGAAGATGTTTCGAAATTTCCAAACCTGACAAGGGCTCTCCTGGAAGAGGGTTACACGCCGGTAAACATTCGAAAGATGTACGGAGGGAACACCTTGAGGGTCATGCGGGCGGTGGAAGCCATTGCGCGATGAACTCACCCGGGCTCGTCGGGAGACCGACCGCCTGTTCCAGGTGATTTCTCCCGACGCGCTTTATAAGAGGCCCGTCTCAGAGCGCCATCGGCTAATTTTTTATCTCGGCCACCTCGACGCATTTGACTGGAACCTGCTTGCCCGGCGTGCTTCAGACCATCCCGCATTTCATCCGGAGTTCGATCAGCTGTTTGAGCGCGGAATTGACCCGGAACCAGGCAAAGCGCCATCGGATTCAGCCGCCGATTGGCCAGGCCAGCAGGAAATCGAAACCTACAACGCACGAACCCGCTCGTGGATCGATGATCACTTAAACGACATCGACCCCGCGCTGCTGCAAATGGCGATCGAGCACCGTCTGATGCATGCCGAAACGCTCGCCTATTTGATTCACAATTTGCCGCTGGGCGACAAACTCGGACCAGAGCCACATGCGGACCTTAGGCCGCAGCCATTCAACTCCATGACAAGAATCCCGGCCGGCCTGGCTACACTCGGAAAGCCTGCGGAAGGGTTTGGTTGGGATAATGAACATCTTGCCCATGACATCCACGTCCCCGGGTTTGCCATCTCCAGATACAAGGTCACGAATGGCGAGTACCTGGAATACGTTCGCGAAGGCGGTGCCCCGTCAGCATTCTGGACCCGTCAGGGCGAATCATGGATGTGGCGTGGCATGTTCGGCCTTCTGCCGCTTCCTCTGAATTGGCCCGTCTGGGTGACATGGCAGCAGGCGAACGCGTACGCGGGCTGGCGTGGAAAAGCATTGCCTTCTGAAGCCCAGTGGCATCGCGCCGCCGACTCCGCACCCCTGCCTGAAAACGCAGCCGATAACTTCGGCTTTCATCACTGGGACCCTGTCGCGGTAAACACCCATAATGGCGTGGGCCCGCAGCAATTAATCGGAAATGGCTGGGAATGGACCCGCGATTTATTCGCGCCGTTCGCTGGCTTCAGAGCCCACCCGTTCTATCCCGGCTACTCCTCTGACTTCTTCGATGACAAACACTACGTGCTCAAGGGCGCCTCGCCCCGCACCGCCGAAATACTCACCCGGCCCAGCTTTCGAAACTGGTTCCGGCCCGAGTATCCTTACATGTTTGCCGGCTTCCGCCTGGTGGAGGATTTAGCTTGACCCCGGTATTGGCGCCCTTCGCGCAGGATGTCCTGGAAGGGCTTACTGGCAAGGAGAGGCTTAGTGGCAAAGAGGGGCGCAGTGGCAAGGAAGGGCTTAGTGTTAAGGCGCAGAAGACTTTGCCTTCCTCCTGGCTTTATGACGATGTAGGTTCAGCCTTATTCGAAGTGATCACGCTGCTGCCGGAATACGGGCTTACCCGCGCAGACGCGAAACTGCTGCGGAGCGCCGCTTCCGAAATCATTCGGCTTGCCGGCCGGCCCGCTCAGGTGATCGAACTGGGCAGCGGCACCGGCACAAAAACGCGGCACATCCTCGAAGCTGCCGCTGAATCTTCGAACCCCGAATACCTTCCCATCGACATTTCCGGCGCGGCCCTGCAGAATTGCGTTGCAACTCTCCAGTCCATCCCTGGCGTCCAGATCGAGCCCATAGAAGCCCGGTATCTGGAAGGAATTGAGCGCGCCCGTCACGGCCACCGCGGGCGGGCGCTCGTTTTATTCCTCGGCAGTACCATCGGCAACTTTGCGCCGGATGAGGCCGTGGATTTTCTTGGCAGTGTCCGTCAGCGCTTGAGTAAGGGCGACTCATTGCTGTTGGGTGCAGACCTTCTGAAGCCTCGCAATCGTCTGCTCCTCGCTTATGACGATCCGCTGGGCGTCACTGCCGCTTTCAACCTCAACCTGCTCGCCCGCATCAATCGCGAACTCGGCGGCGAATTCCAACTGAGCGCCTTTGCGCACGAAGCTCGCTTCAATGAAAGGTTATGCAG
>JAUZEU010000813.1 GCA_030838885.1 Bryobacterales bacterium
GCTTCGGTGAGCCCAACCCCTCTCTCCCCGGAATTTCCTGGAGATCCGGTCAGGGGCTGAGCGACTACTATGCGCTGACCACCAGAGTGCGCTACCGGTCGCGGACCCTGCAGACTCAGGCCTCATACACCTGGAGCCACTCCATCGATAACCAAAGCGACCCCCTTACCGGCGACTTCTTCGACCTGAATTTCTCCGCAAACAACGGAGGCGGCAACACATTACGTTCCGCGTTTGCCAAACAGTTCGACAGCCGCGCGGATCGTGGCAATTCGGCCTTTGATCAGCGTCACAATCTATTCCTGCTGGGCGTCTGGCAACCCGAATCAGCATGGCGCCTCACCAAAGGATGGAAGTTCTCTTTCCTTTCCGCCTTTCGGACGGGAACGCCGTACACGATTCTTGCACCTGCAGGCGTGCCGGATTCCGGCGGAGTCATTCAAAATCAACGCGCGGATCTGCTGAGTCCCGGCACCGCCGTTTACTCAACGCCTCCTAACGCTCAAGGAGGTGTTTACCTCCTGAATGCCGCGGCATTCGGAATCCCGGGCCCGAACGCTCCCGGCAACACAGGCCGCAATGCATTTCGCGGCCCCGGTCTCTACAATGCAGATGTCTCCCTTGCCCGCTCGTTCTCCATCCCGCGCTTCCGCGAAGGCTCACGTCTGACTTTTCGTGCCGACGCTTTCAATATCCTGAACCACGCTAACCTGGGAAACCCGGACAACCTGATTACCTCAACCACGTTCGGCATCGCTGCTTATGGCAGGCAGGGAACAGCCTCGGGGTTTCCGGCAGTAGCCCCGCTCAACGAAACCGCCCGGCAAATCCAGTTGTTACTTAGAGTTGAGTTCTAAACGCGCATTCAGGCCTGGCCAGTCCTGATGGTGCGTCGCGCCAAACGCGCCGCCAGTTGTGTAACACTCAGAAATCGCCTCTCATCCCAATGGTCGGAACTACCATCTCGCACTATGAGGTCCTCGGCAAACTCGGCGAGGGCGGGATGGGTGTTGTCTACCAGGCCAGG
Source organism: Bryobacterales bacterium (assembly GCA_030838885.1). Taxonomy (GTDB): domain Bacteria; phylum Acidobacteriota; class Terriglobia; order Bryobacterales; family Bryobacteraceae; genus BOG-234. Next base: position 1,028 of record JAUZEU010000813.1, read on the forward strand.
GATCTGCAACTGGGCCGTCTGGTCGCCGTCAAAGTTCTGATCCCGGAATCCGGCGATTCGCCCGATCGTCGCGCCCGGTTCATTCAGGAAGCCCGCGCCGCCAGTTCTCTCAACCACCCGAACATTATTACTGTCCACGACATCGTCACCATTCCGGCCGGCGACTGTATCGTAATGGAATTGGTGAAAGGCCACACACTTAGCGACATGATAGCTGCCGGCAAGATACCGGCTGTTGACTGTCTCAAGCTCGCCATGCAGATTGCCGACGCTCTGGCTGCCGCGCACAACATTGGCATCGTTCACCGTGACCTCAAGCCCGCCAACGTTATGGTCACCCCCGTAGGTCTCGCTAAGGTGCTTGACTTTGGCCTCGCCAAACTGGACGATAACCAGGGTGCACTCGGTTTCGAAGAGTCTGACGCCACCTTGTCGATCCATCTCAACACCAGGCCTCGCACCGCCGAAGGCGCCATCATCGGCACCGTCGCGTACATGTCGCCGGAACAGGCCGAGGGCAAAAAGATTGACCCGCGCTCCGATATCTTTTCTTTCGGCTCCGTTCTTTATGAAATGATCACCGGGGACCGTGCATTTCGGGGAAATTCCGGTCTTGAGACACTCGCTGCAGTGCTGCGCGATACTCCGCGGGATCTGGCTCATGCCGGCGTAGACGCTCCTCCGGAGGTGCAGGCAATCATTCTGCGCTGCCTCCGGAAAGATGCCGACCAGCGGTATCAATCCATGACGGACGTGAAACTGGCGCTTGAACACGTCTATTTCGCCACCCGCTCCGGCGGCATGGCCCTGGCATCCGGTATCTGGAAGCGCCCGGCACTTGCCAGGGTAATTCCGTCCATCGCCGTACTCCCTTTCCTGAACCTCAGTTCAGACAAGGAGAACGAATATTTCAGCGATGGTCTCGCCGAAGAGGTCATCAACGCCTTGACGCGCATCAACAACCTTCGGGTGACGGCCCGCACCTCGGCATTTGCGTTCAGGGGCACCAGCCAGGACGTCCGACAGATTGGCGAAACTCTTTGCGTCGGCAGTGTTCTCGAAGGAAGCGTTCGCAAGTCGGGCAACCGTGTCCGAATCAGCGTACAGCTCATCAATGTTGCCGACGGCAACAATCTCTGGTCTGAACGCTTCGATCGCGAGATGACGGATGTCTTCGAAATTCAGGACGAGATTTCGCAGGCGATTGTCGCGAAACTCAAAGTGCGGCTTGCCAGCCAAACCGGCTCCGGAGCGGACCTCATGCAACCCCTGGCTCCTCCGGTTAAGCGCTACACGGAAAATCTCGACGCTTACAACCTGTATCTCAAAGGCCGCTACGAGCTTTACAAGATGACAAAGGAGGGTCTCGATAGCAGCAAGCGCCTGTTTGAAGAGGCTATCCGGCTCGATCCGAACTATGCCCTGGCGCATGACGGCCTGGCCTACTGCTGGTACACGGAAGGCTTCCTCGGATTCGTTGCTCCTAAAGAGGCAATGCCCAAAGCGAAAGCATCGGTGCGGCGGGCTATCGAACTGGATGAAACCGTGGCCGAGGCTCACGCCACATTGGGCGTTATCCTGGCCTTATACGATTGGGACTGGACCGGCGCGGAGCGCGAACTCATGCGCTCCATCGAGCTGAACGGCTCATCTCCCGTTTCGCGGGACGTATACGCCTTCTACTATCTCCGCCCCGCAGGCCGCATTGAAGAAGCCATAGCCGAAGTGCAGAATGCGCTCTCCCTTGACCCGCTTTCCATCCTCTTTCGTGTGCACCTCGGATTCCTGTACTATCTGCAGCACCAATACGAGCATTCCATCGCGCAGTTCCGGAAGGTGCTGGAAATGAATCCGCAATACTATCTGGCGCATGCCATGATGGGCCCGGTTTATACACAAACGTGTCACTTCACCGAAGCGCTCGAATGTTATGCAAGAGCCCGTGAAGCCGATGCGGACAGCAAGTTTGTGGATTCACTGCATGCCATGACGCTGGCTGTAGCCGGCAAACGGACTGAGGCCATCGCCATGCTGAACGAGATCAACCGGCGCGCGGTGCACGATTACATTTCGCCCGTCAGCATCGCTTACGTCTGTACGGCCTTGGGCGATAAAGATGCGGCGTTTGAACATCTTGACCAGGCGATCTCCGACCGCGACCCGAACATCGTGGGCCTTAAGTCAAACCCCATCTTCGACGGCCTGCGCGAAGATGAACGCTACCGCGCCCTCCTCCGAAAAATGCAACTCGAAGACTAATCTGGCAGGACAAGCGGACACCCGGCCGCGTCTCTACGGGGTGAATTCATGAATCACCAAAGCAACGGATTACTGCATCTGGCGTTTAAGTCTTGAAACCGGCGCCCGGCAGATCTCGTCAGCATCTTGAAATATCGGCAATAATCAGATAATCAAATATGCTTAAACGGGGCCTGATCGGCACATACGCGCTGCTGCTTTTGTTTAGCGCCACAAATAACATCCAGGCCCAGCCAAACCGCGTCACCGCCGTCGATAACCACAAACGAAGTACGCTCTCAGGGCACGTACCCTCCCGCGCCACACCCCAAAACGACCAGGGCCTCGCCGAAGACTCTCTCGTTCTCCGCAATCTGACTCTGGTCTTGAAGCCATCACCCACGCAA
>JAUZEU010000819.1 GCA_030838885.1 Bryobacterales bacterium
GCAGCTCGTCGCCGTGAGCGGATTCCTGATCGGAGCTGTCAGTATCCTCGCCGCATGTTTTGCCTACGACCCCGTGCAGAGTGTTTGGTATTCGTGCATCGCGATGTTCGGGCTTGAGCTAACTGTCGGCGTATCCTGGGCTATCCCGCTGGATATTGGCGGAGATTATGCAGGTTCCGTTTCGGCAGTCATGAACACCTGGGGCAACATGGGCGGGGCCGTTTCCACGACCCTGTCGGGATACCTCGTGAAGTATTACGGCTGGAATTCGACGTTTGTCGTGATGTCGATTCTGGCCGCCGTGGGCGGGGTCCTTTATACCCGGATTGATGCGGGCAAACGCATCGTCTGACTATTTCGCATCGTGCTGTCGTTTGAGTTCGCGAGGGTCGTCCATGCGGGGAGCCGGCTTCGGGTCCATTGGTTCGCGGGCACGGGCCGGATCGAAGATAGCTTTATCGGCGGGCAGAACTGTGTAGGGCCGGAAGTCCGGTGTTGACGTAAAGCACTCGCTGAGATCGGTCGCTGCGGCGTCGAAGAGGTTCAGCGGAGGCAGACCCAGCGATTTGAACACGGTCTTCAGCATGCCTGGAAAGCTGGAGTTGTTGTGGGCCACATAACCGGGCTTTGCGTACGGACCTGCCACCATCATCACCGTGCGATGCGAATCCACGTGGTCCACCCCGCCCTGTGCGTCGTCTTCCGTTACGAAGATCGCCATGTCACTCCACCACGGGCTGTGCGACAGGTACTCGGTGATGCGCCCCAGCGCGTAGTCATTATCTGCAACGTAAGAAGAAGCCAGCGGGTATCCGTCTTCGGGGCGAGGCTTGGTTACGTGGTCGTCCGGCAAGTGAATGAAGAGTAAGCGCGGCAGATCTTTTCCCGGCTTGCGATACAGCGTTTCTATTTCATCAATGAACTGCGTGGCTCGAAACTGATCCGGGATGTTCATGTTGAAGTTCGGATAATTGCGCGAGGTGTTCCGATACAAAGGCTCCGGCATCGGGATGTTGGTGAGATAGCGGCCTCCGGTGGGCTTCAGGCCCGTGCCTTCGTCCACGCCCGCAAGTTCAAAACCCTCACCGAAGTTACGGAACGGGATCTTGTACCGCTCGAGATGATGCCAGAGCGTCCCGGCTTCGAGCATGTCTTCCGGATGCACCGACGAATTGGACTCCGGAACTCCAGTCGCCCTGGCGCTTCAGGATTGAGGCGGAAGCTCTTGGCGCCGCCGTACGCCGCCATCAGCGTGCTTTCCGTCCATTCGTTCGGATAGGATCCGACCAGCCAGTGATGGCCATCCACGCTGACCTCGGAATCCGCATAGAAGTTGTCGCTCATGGCCCAGCGCTCCGTCATGGCATGGTGATTAGGCGTGACCGCGCGACCATACCGCGCGAGCTTCGGGGCGCTCGCTTTTCCTTCAACAACGACATCGCCGAACATTTCATCGAAGGTACGGTTTTCCTTCACGATGATCACCACATGGCGAATCTGTCTGGGGATGTCACTGGTCTTTGCCGGTTCCGGGACAAAGCCGTTGTTTTCCATAACGGTTCGGGTCAGGGCAGCCAGTGCGTCGGAGGAAGGAATGGGATAGCGGGAAAGAGAACCTTTGCGCCGCTCCAGCTGAAAGCTATTGGGAAGCGGTGCGTCGGGGGTGGCATTCGGGCCTGTGCCGTGGCCTTTGGCATTCGTAACGTAAACCGCGTCGCCATCCGTGAGAACTCGCGTAGGGAACCATCCGGCTGGAATATGTCCCTGCACCGTCATGGTCGCAAGATCCATCACGCCGATCGCGTTGATCCCGGCCTCCGCTACAAGCAGGCGGTTTGTACCTGTGTGCACGCCCATGCCGATGGGAAGAATGCCCCGCAATTGTTCCAGGCCGGAGATACGCAGCTTTACTTCTTTCTCAACGGTGAGGCGCTGCGGATTGATGACGGAAATCGTGTCGTTTGTGCTGTTGGTGACGAAGACTTTGCCGGCCGCCGCGAGCACACCCGCGGGGCTGCTGCCGCCGTGGATCTCTCTTCCGAATGGAAGGCCAGTGCGGATGAACTTCACTACTTTGGGTTGTGACGCGTCCGTGAGATCCACCACGCAAAGGCTATTCGACTCCGGCACGTTCGGATCGCCCACTCCGGGCACCGCAACGGTTTCACCCGTCGCATTCTTCCTGTTAACCCCGTTCCGCGATTCCTGGGAGGGGAAGCCAAACGGAGGGAACTCCAGGCCGGTTTCGCGAGCGCGCTTCGCATCGGCGCCGGGAATAAGTTTGTATGCGAACATGCCTACGTTCGTGACGTACAGCCTCTGCTTGTCCGGAGAGAGCGCAACCGCGAACGGCAACCGTCCCACAGCAACGCTGCCCAGGCCCTTCCGTGTGTGAACGTCGAAAATTGCAACCCGGAAATTCGCCTGATCCACCACGTAGAGAATGCCGCGGGCGGCATCCAGCGCGAGATCTCCCGAGTAGCTGTCTTTGTAACCGCGCTCGTTCAGTTTGAAAACGTGCAGCGTGCGGCCCGTCGCCGGGTCGAGGGCACGCACCTGCCCGGACTCACCTTCCGCAGCGTAGAGCGTGTTCTCATCTCCGAAAGCAAGACCCATGAAAGTGCTGTGCCACTCGTCCGGATCGTCACTATCAGGCTTCTTCCGCTGCATCTGGCGTTGACGAACTTTCCAGGTGTCGCCAGCCTTTTCGAGGAATGACAGAGAGAAGCGATCCGGCCCGCCATCGGCTGTTACGATGCGGCTTCCAGCGGGACTAATCGCCAGCCCGAAGGGACCTGGCCCTGTCGTGTATTGAGCGCCAAAAGGAGAAAGGAGTCGTCCGCCCGGAAGTACGCTTCCCGCACCCTCTTCGGTCCGCCGCGCCGGGCGCACTCCTGCCGGCGTGCGATACTCGGCCGCCTGAATTGCCAAAATGGTCAACGCGAGAAACAGCAATTTCCGCATGAACCGATTATGGCGGAGGCGGTGCTACTTCACGCGGTTGCCGGCGATGTAGACCGCATTGATGGTCCTGCTGTTCTTAATGTCATCCAGCGGATTCTTATCGAGCACCATCAGATCGGCCCACTTCGATTTCTCCAGGGTGCCCAGATCCTTCGCCTTCAGGAACTCCGCCGAATTCTTCGTTGCCGCCTGGATCACCTGTGAAGGCGTTAGCCCCGCCTGCACCAGCAGTTCCATTTCCCAGTGCTCGAAGTAGCCGGGAAAGCGTCCGGGAGGCCCCGAGTCTGTGCCAAACCCGTACTTCACGCCGGAATCCACCAGCTTCTTGAAATTCTTCTTTGCTGTTTCCAGGAACTCCGGATAATGCGCGAAATGCGGATCGGCAGCCTGCGCCTTCTGATACTCGGGACTCTTCAGCGTACGCACGACGCTCTCCGATACACCCCGCCTGAAGAACGGATCATCGATGAACGCAGGCGTCTTGGCGTACGCGAACATGGACGCCTCCCGGCTGAGCGTGGCAGCCAGTTGCCAGGTGCCATGCTTCTTCATGGAATCGATCAGTTGCTGGTCGACGGCCTGATCGCGCACACTGTGCGCCAGCCCGTTCACACCGAAGTCCGCCAGCCTTTTCGCATCCGCCAAATAGAAGATATGGGCCGACACCGGCAGATTGTGCTTGTGCGCCTCGGTAGTAATCGCCTGCGCGACATCGTACGGCATCTTCTTCTGTTCGCCCAAATGGTCATCCAGCCAAAACTTGACCATGTCGACCTTTTTAGCGGCCAGGGCATCCACTTTGGCGGCAGCTTCAGCAGCAGTTGACACGCCTTCATTCACGCCTGCAAGCCCCCCATATCCGCCCTTGAAGACGAACCCCTCGCCAGACGTGTAGATACGGGTCTCGGCTGGCCGCCCCGCGCGCTGCTTGTCACGCATGCCGAGCACCAGGTCTTTATCGGTGCCCATGCTGAGCACCGTGGTCACCCCATACGATGCGTATGTCTTCAGATTTTTCTCAACGTTCGCTTCCGTGAGATTGTCCGCGCTTTGTTTCAGATCGACTGTGGCGCCCAGATGCCCGTGCAAATTGATGATGCCCGGCATCACGAACTTGCCCGTGAGATCCACGGTCTCCGCAGAGGCTGGCGCTTTCACTTGCGAGGCGGGCCCGATCCACGTGATACGTCCGGCGTCGATAATCATGGCCGAGTTGGGCACAGGCGCGCGACCCGTACCATCGATCAACGTGAAATTCTTCAGAACCTTCACTTCAGCGTGAAGAGACAGCGTCAGCAGAGCCAGCAGCGGAGACAGTTTTCTAAGCATTGGACTTTTGTTGGACCGCGTCCTGCAGCATCCTCTTGGCGCGCGCCGGATTAAAAACACCGCATGAGCAGAAGCGAGCCATATAAGAGACCGCTTGCTCGGGCGTGCGCCGGCCTTCCTTGACCCAATCCACCATCTTCTTGGCCAACGAATGGCTTACCATGCCGTGCCCGCACATAGTGGATAGCGACATCACCTGTGAACTCGGCAGCCGCTCCGTCGCACCCTCAAAACCCAGTGAATACCCTACACTGTGCCGGGGAATGCAGGCATGGTGGCAGCATTGTTCCGCGCCATCCACGGAGGTCGAGATATTGATGCTCAGGCCCAGGTCTTCTTCCTTAATCCGCTTCACAAAGTCTTCCGCTGCCACTTTGTTATCGAACACAGCCGCACAAGTGGTGGGAGTATCAAGCCCGGCAATCACCGCAGCGAAATCCGGAGTAATATCGCGGTTCCAATGCGCCATAGGATTCATGCTTTTCGAGGGGCGCAACGCCCCGCCATGCCGCGCATCGCCCAAATTGACAGGCTTATACTCGACCGCGATTTCGAGAAAGCGGCGGAGTTTCGGAAGCGCATCCTGATCGTTCTTCCCTTTGCTCGCGATGGCAAAGATGATGAAATCGTCGCGGAAGCTTTCCGCGTCCCCAAAGCGATGCAGTGTATTCGTCATGCGTTCACGGTCTCCTGCTGAGTGGGTTTGGCGATCTGGTGATTGATCCGGCCCAGCCCGATATTTGTCTTGGCGCGCTCCAGTTTATACCCCAGGCGTTCCAGGATGGGCGCCACTACGGTATCTTCGCCACTCTCATCGCAGCGCGTGCCCACGCCCAGCGCAATCACACTGTTCAGTCTCTTCTCCACATCCCAGACCAGCCGCACAATCTCTTCCGTGCGATCCACAGACGTCTTGATCTCGACGATTGCGGACATCACCTTCTCATTCAGGATGTCTTCCCGGAGCGTGCCGGATGGCACATCCGTCATCAGAGATGTGATGGGATTCTTCTTTTCAAACGCCACTCCTGCCTTGGCGAGGGCCCAGCACATCTCCTGAATCTCATGAAAGCGCGCACCCACACCGGGCCGCCCGAACTCAATGGTGAAACCGACTTCGCCCACCTTCACGCGACCGCTCACATCATTCGTCTTCACTTCTTCGGTGCCGCGCCCCTCCACGCCAGTGGATTCGTGAGGCACGCGCGGGTCTGAAAACGCGCGGCGCACCACACGCGGCCACTTGAGATCGTCCGGCTCGAAAGCCGCAGTGGGGCACACGTCCGGCTCGGGGTCGAAACGAACGCGCATCATCGCAAAAATTTTGCGGACAGTGCGCACCATAGTGGGGTTCAGGTGTTCCTGACTCAGCCCGTTGTAACAGGCGTAACACTCCACGCATTCGTCACGGTTGATGGTGGCGCGCTTAATAACCGGGTCGATGTAGATCGCCTCCATGGGGCAAACGTACGTGCAATTGCCGCAGGCGACGCATTTCTCAGGGTTGATACGCATATAGCTGAACTAATGATTTATCATAGTTCACGCTCGCGGCGGGCACCCGCGCGTAAGTGGCGATATAATCCACTTCGGATCTAACCATGACGAACACGAATCGAAGAGAGTTCGGGAAGCTGGCCCTGGGCGGCGCGGCCCTGCTGGCAACAGAGCGGAAAGGCTCGGCCATCGTTCATAACAGCCAGCCTGGCATCAAGCTTTGCGGTCAGGCGTCCGCCAAACCCAGCGATGAAGAATTGAAGTTCTGGCGCCAGGTTGGCTGCGGATACGTAAGCGTGGGCTCCACGCCTGATCTGCGCACCGCCGATGGCTTCAAACAGATTAAGAAGACCTACGCTGATGCCGGCATCACGGTTTGGAACATCGGCAATACCAGCGTCCACAACATGCCGGAGGTCACACTGAATCTGCCTGGGCGCGATAAGAAAGTAGAAGAATACAAGCAATACCTGCGCAATCTGGGTGCAGCAGGCATCTACTACACAACGTATGCGCACATGGGCAACGGAATCTGGAACAGCGGCCGCACGGAGATCCGCGGCACCTCGGCGCGCGAGTTCGATCTGAACAGCCCGAACAAGGTGGGCGTGTGGGATGGCAAGGAATGGCGTGAGCCGTTATCACACGGCCGCGTCTTCACGCAGGAAGAAATCTGGGAGAATTACACTCACTTCATCAAGCAGGTCGCGCCGGTGGCTGAGGAAGTCGGCGTGCGCATCGGTATTCATCCGGATGATCCGCCGGTGCCCGTGCTTGCAGGTGTACCCCGCTGCATCTTCAGCAACTTCGATGGCTACCGTAAAGCCATGCAGATCGCGAACAGCCCGAATGTGGGCATTTGCCTCTGTTGCGGCACGTGGCTCGAGGGCGGCAAGGCTCTTACAGGCAAGGACCCCGAGGAGATGATCCGCTACTTCGGCGCGGATAAGATCTGGAAGATACACTTCCGCAACGTCAGCGCTCCGCTGCCGCACTTCGTCGAGACGTTCATGGATAACGGCTACTACGACATGTACAAAATCATGAAGGCACTGCGCGACGTCAACTATGACGGCATCGTGATTCTCGATCACACGCCAGGCCTGACTGGTGGAAGATACGCAGAACAGTCGTACGGTTTTGCGTATATGAAGGCGCTGTACGCGAGGGCGAACGCAGAGGCGAAAGCCTGATTCGTTCTTAGAAAACGATCAGATCTTTTTTAGCGTCGATTTTTTTCGCATCCAGGCCTGCGACCTTCTGCAGGCCTGCCAGATCTTTGAAGTTCCCGTTGTCCTTGCGATACTGCACAACCGCCGCCGCTTCGGCCGGGGTGATTCCCAACGCGGCCTGAAGTTCCGGTGCGGCCGACGTGTTCACATTTACCTTCTCCGGCGCGAAGTAAACGGAAAGGTAATCTACTACGGTATCGATCTCTTCCGGAGAAAGTGTTGCACCCTTCTTGACCATGCTCTTCACTGTGGTCCGCCACGCATCGGACGACATGGCATTGTTCACCACCTGATCCAGACCGTGGCACTCTGTACAGGTATTCTCGATCAGGGTCTTCGCCTTACCGGCGGGCAGCACGATGTCGTCGGCCATCAATGTCCGAGCCGCGATCGCAAATGAAGTGGAAACAAGTACTGCCCTTATAAGGCTCATATGTTCAGATTAAACGATCTGTGAAATCACGTTCCCGCGAACCTCGGTCAGGCGCTCTCTCCTGCCCTGATGCAGAAAGCTCAGGGCATCCTGATTCAGACCCAGCTGGTTCAGAATGGTCGTGTGAACATCGCGCAGGTGATACGGATCTTTCACCGCATTTAGACCTATATCATCCGTTGCCCCCACCACCTGACCGCCTTTGATACCGCCACCCGCCATCCACATCGTGAATCCCAGATTGTGGTGGTCCCGACCCTTGCTGCCCTGTGATTCCGGCGACCGCCCGAACTCCCCGCCCCACACCACCAGCGTGGAATCCAGCAGCCCGCGCTGCTTCAGATCCTTGAGCAGTGCAGCGACAGGCTTGTCTGTCTGCGCAGCCATGCGGATATGATTCTCTTCAATATCGTCATGTGCGTCCCACTGCATGTTGCCGGGTCCGCCACCCGATACCGGACACACAAAGCGGACGCCCTTCTCAATTAGGCGGCGAGTGAGCAAAAGCCGTCTGCCGTAATCATCCGTCTTCGGATCGCCGATGCCGTACATCTCCAGTGTCTTCGGAGATTCCTTCGAGAGGTCAAAAACATCCGGTGCTTCCGTCTGCATTTTGAACGCGAGATCGTACGCGCTCAGGCGCGCCTCCAGTTCCTGATCTCCCGGCCGCATATCCGCCTTGTCCAGGCCCCTGATCAGGTTCAGGGTCTTCATCCGCGCGTCCCGGGTCACACCGACCGGAAGGTCCAGATTCAGTACTGGTTTCGGGCCGGGCCGGAACATCGTCGGCTGGTATACAGCTGGCAGAAAGCCCGTACCGTACATTGGCTGGCCGCCCTCCAGGGCACCCTTCGGATCGGGCATGACCACATAGCCAGGCAGCGATTCGCTCTCCGTGCCGAGCCCGTAAAGCATCCACGAACCCATGCTCGGGAAGCCCGGCAGAATACGGCCTGTGAACAACTGGTACTGTGCAGCCGAGTGCACCACCATGTCGCCGTGAACCGATCGGATGACGGCCATGTCGTCGACACACTCCGCCGTGTGCGGCAGCAGATCGGACACGTCAATGCCGCTCTGGCCGTACTTTTTGAAGGTCCGCTTCGAGCCCAGCAGCGTCGCATTCGCCTGCACGAACTGATACTTCGCCTCGCCGAACTCCGCCGGGCGTTTCTGGCCATCGAGCTTGTTCAGCAGTGGCTTCGGGTCGTACGTATCCAGATGGCTGGGCCCGCCCGCCATAAAGAGGAAGATTACCGACTTCGCCTTGGCTGCGCTATGAGGCGCCTTAGGCGCCAGCGGGTTCCCAGAGCTTTCCGCGCGCAGTTCGCTGCGCATCAGCATATCCGCCAGTGCGATCGTCCCGAAGCCACAAAAGGCATCGGTCATAAACTCGCGTCGATTGCGTGTGATCCTGACGTGTTCTTTAGTTGACATACAAAAACGCATTCAGGTTGAACATGGC
>JAUZEU010000014.1 GCA_030838885.1 Bryobacterales bacterium
TAAAGGACGCGGAACTGTCGCCGGTTCATTCGCTATGCGCCCACCAGATCCGCAATATCGCAGGAGATCGCGCCGGTGTCCTGCTCAACCGCCAGTTGTTGAAAGATACCCTCCAGGGTGGGGACTGACATCAGTGTCCGCAGCCGTTCAATCGTATCGTCCGCCACAATGCGGCCCCGGTGCAGGATGACTACATGGCTGCAGACCCGCTCCACGGTTTCGAGCTCATGCGAACTGAACAGCACCACCTTTCCGCGCGCCGCCAGTTCCTGAATCAGACTGCGCAGGATAAGGCCGGTACCCACGTCGAGGCCGGAAAACGGTTCATCGAGCAGCAGCAGGTCCGGATTGTGCAGCAGCGCCGCCGAGAGCAGTACCTTCTGGCGCATGCCTTTCGAGTACGCGGAGATGGGTGCGTGCCGGTCCCCGTGCAGGGAAAGCAAACGCAGCAGGCCGTCGATCCGCTCGGCAGTCGCCCGTTCCGGCAGATTACGCAACTGGCCGATCATCACCAGGTATTCGAGTCCGCTTAAATGCGAATAAAGATGGGGCTCTTCCGGTACATAGCCCATCCGCTGCTTGTAGCCCATCAGGTCAGTTTCGATCGGCTGGCCGTTGAAGAAGATATGGCCGGAGGTCGGCTGCAACAGCCCCGTGATCATCTTCATGGTGGTGGATTTTCCGGAGCCGTTCGGCCCAAGATAACCGGTAATCTCACCCGGACGCGCCGAAAGGCTGACATCGTCCACTGCGCAAATACTCTTAAATCGCTTCGAAATGTGGCGCAGTTCCAGCATTGGCTCTCCCCGCGTGCTTCCGCACCTGTTGGATACAGACACGGTAAAACGCGGGAAAGTTCCCGGGTGAGGCCGCAATCACGACGTCCCGAGCCTTACAGAACTCCGCGTACCTTATGACTGCCTGTACTCAAGTGTTAGTGTGTCGGTCGGTTGGCGGACGTGGCCCGCAAGGAGTGTGGGGAGTAGATGCACTAGCGCACTTTTGAGCCGTCTGCCAGCTCCGTTTCGTGCATCCCGCCGGGCGGCAGCCGTTCGAGATACCGCATGAGCAGCCGGTTCATGGCATGGTGCGTTCGGTCAAGCGAGGTTGGTTCAGGCTCCCTTTGCGGTAGAGTGATTCTATGAGTTCGCCCGAACAGATCGGCCTTGTCAGTTTTTCCGTTTTCATGGTCGCGGCTGTCCTTGCGGCCAGAATGGTTCAGGCGAAAATGGCTCCCAAATGGCTTGATCGATTCCTGTTTGGTCAGTGCCAACCTTAATTTCCCGCGGAACAGAACGGACTCCGTATGGCACCCGCCGCCGCGCGGCGGCAGAACTGGCACGGCTGAAAGGTATGTTCGTTCTGCTGCCTGAAACCTCCGCGATTTACCCTGTCTGGGAACACCTAGTCACGCAGCATCAGGTTCTGGGGAAGCCGGTGCATGACGCGCGGCTCGTGGCAGCCATGAAGGCGCATTGCCCTACGGCCATTCTCACCTTTGACAGGTCCGGCTTTTCCGGCATTGAGGTTATCCATCCGCCCAAAGTGACGGCCAGCTGAGTCCAATGTCCATTTTCGGAAATCTCTTTGACGTTTTTTCGGCGCGGCCGGAAGCAGCATCCAAACCCAAGCACGCTGTTCCGGAACGCACGCGCACCCGCGTCATCATGCTGTGCAAAGAGATATTCTCGAATTTTCAGGCGGGCCAGTACGCAGGCCATGGCGACTACATAGGCGAGTTTTGGGAAGAAATACACCGGTTGCTGCGCTTTAGGCATGGGAGGACGCAACTGATAGATGGACATTCGAATTCGATGGCGGAGGATGCCTTCCGCTTCGTCATGACCTGCCCCGGCGAGGAATTTCTCGACTTCCTCGAATATATTTTCCAGGTCAATTGCTGGTTCCATCTTGCCTATGCGCCCGATCAGGCGGTTGAGGATATCAATGCTCTTTTGCGCCAAGAGAACCTTCCCTACTACCTGACGAAGTTTGTCCGGCAGACCGGCCGCGAAATGGTCCACGGCGGGCCGTTCGGGGGCGAAGAGCACGAAGTGATCAGGACCATCGCACTTCCTAAAGTCGTCATGCGTGAGAACGAGGTAATGCATGCGCAGGCGGCAGCGCCGGTACTGGAATTGTTGCGGCGACCTGAGTACAGCAACGCCAACCGCGAATACATGGCTGCGCTTGAGGATTACAGCAAAGACGATTTCGGCGATTGCCTGACGAAGTGCGGCAGCGCCTTCGAAAGCGTTTTGAAGATCATCTGCCACCGCAAAGGCTGGCCATACACTCAGAATGACACCGCGGGCACTCTCGTGAAAACATTCATCAGCCGGACGACGCTGGAGCCCTATTTCGATTCCATGCTGATGACGACCGCCATATTGCGGAACAAACTTAGCGCATCGCACGGCGCCGGTGCGCAGAGCGAGCAACTTTCGCGGCAAACCGCACTTTATGCGCTGAACGTCACGGCAAGTGCGATCCTTTTTGTGACGCAGGAGGTTGTGTCGCAAATAGCTAATCGGAAACAGAGCCTACCGAATCTGTTTTGGCGAGAACGCCCGTAAACAGAGCTCTTCGACAACTCTATAGGTACTTCGGGTTGACGTCTAAAATGTATTTGCGACACAACCCGGCGAGGTTCTGCGCTCCCGCGATTGTCAGGCGGCCGTAATGCAGGTTGTTGGAAAAGGTACAGGGTCAGCTTGTACCCGATGCGCACGTTTTGTATACCAGTTCCAGGATACGTATGCGCCACGCGGTCTTGTTGGGTTTTGCGGTGATTTCTTTGTGCAGTGCGCAATCCTGGGTCTTGTACGATATCTGTGCTCCCGATCCCTGCCACGTTTCATCCGTGAACCATTCCGGTTCGGCGACAGGTTTCTTACCCACGCCCACCGGAGCCTTGATACCCTTTGTGTATACGCCCCAGGCGGGCTTCATCAGGCTTCCCATCACCGGCATAGCCTTAGGTGTCAACGAATTCGGGGATGTGGTCGGCGGAGAGCGCAACCAGGGATACGCTTTCGTATCGCGGCCCCCTTACACCCAATTTGTCAATCTGAGTACAGTATTCGGTTGGAACACCAGTGAGGCCGTATCGATAAACGACTACGGCGACATCGTCGGGACCGGTTTCCCCCCGACGTATCCGTTATTTCCGGGATTGAACGTCGTAGTCCTCGAACATATCAATAATCGCCGTCAAATTGTCGGCCTGGATCAGGATTCGTACGGTAATTTAGGGTATTTTCTCTATACTCCTGGAACGGGTATCACGCCCCTCATCGGTCAGCCGGTGAGCCTTTCGAACACGGGTCACGTCCTCACGTCAGATTCCCGAGGCGCATACATTCTGACTCCCGGCGGCAATATCCAACTGCCCGCGGGCTACGTGTGGGCAGGGTTGAACGATAATGACGAAGTAGTGGGCGGCCGGGGCTCGAGCCTGACCTCTTCCGGCGGCACTTTCCTCTACTCGCAAACCAGCGGCGTGTTGGAAATCTCGAACTCGGTGAGCAATGGAGCTGGCTGGACCTTAGGAGCCGGCGTTTTCCTGTCGAACAACAGGGTAATCTCGGCCTATGCCGTCAATCCACAAGGGCAACAGACTCAGGTGCTGCTGGCGCCCGCAACGCCATGATCCGTCCGGCAGCAAAAAGGCGCGCCGCGCGTCGAGCGGCCGCGCCCCTATTCGCTGAATGGCGTTCCTGTCCGGTAGGGAGCCTCGGCGATAAACCCGGATGCCGGCCAACCGTCCCCCCTATGCGCGGCGGACGAGGTGGCCCGCTGCCCGTAGTCAAAACCTCGACCCGAGAAGAATCAATCAGAAAAAAATCAATCAGTTGCCGCTCCCGGTAACAATTCCTACAATCGCCTTGCTCCGCTTGACCCCTCTGCTACGCGTCCTTGTACGGGCACACGAACACTAAAACCGTTTGTCGTTTCCTTTTGGCGGATAATGAGGAGCGATTGCGGAGCAGCCAAAATTCGATAGCCTCGAACTGGTGGAGCGCCTGATGGCGCTCGAAGAGAAAGTGGAGACTGATGCGAGCCTGACGCCTTCCGAACGCGAAAGAGTGATGCGCGAAATCCAAACATGGTTCGAACGCGACGCCTTCGGAGACGAAGGCGATTTGGATGAAGGTTCACTTGCCTCTTGGGTGCTGAAACCGGGGCCCCGAAGTCCTCACGGTCAAGCGGGTGAGACGGCGCAACCGGAAGAGTCATTCTTGGAGTATTGGGAAGACACAAAGAGGAACAGCCCGGTGTTCCCGTCGCGCAAAGCAGGCCGCCTGGGGCGCGCTCACGTGTGGCGGATAGTGCGCGCTGCCGCTCTGCGAGCCGTGCTTACCGGCAACGTCTCGCCGCATTGGTTCCGCCATGCGCACGATTCGCGAATGCAACATAAGTGTCGCAGCGTGGAATCCTTCATGGGTCCGGTGTGGGTAGACAAAAGCCGGTGAGGCTTTGAAATCAGTACTTTGTGATCTGAGGGGTTGTTTGCAAACTCCGAACGTTACAGCATGTTACAAGGGTGATTCGTGGTCGATTTCATCCTCGCAATTCTCGCGGCCATTCGGGTCTTCTTCGTGAGTCGTCTGGATACCTCGCTGGAGGTCCTCGCTCTGCGCCAGCAGCTCGCCGTCTTCAAACGCAAACGGCCCCGCCCATCAGTGAACCGCGTCGACCGGTTCTTCTGGACCATGCTGTGGGCCTTGTGGCCGCGATGGTCGGATGTTCTGTTAATTGTGAAGCCAGAGACGGTGATCGCAATGGCATCGGGCAGGCTTTCGTCTGTACTGGCGCTGGCGATCCCGGGCCCGCGGCGGTCGCCCTCGGGTGAGCGAAGAGATTCGGGCGCTCATCCGCCGCATAGCGTCAGAGAATGCGGACTGGGGCGCGCCGAAGATCCACGGCGAACTGCTGAAACTCGGCTTCGATATCTCCGAGCGGACCGTCGCCAGGTATCTTCGACGGCTGCAGCCACGCCGCGGCGATCCTGCCAAACGCTGGCTCGCCTTCCTCGCCAATCATCGGGAGGTCCTCGCCGCCATGGACTTCTTTACGGTGCCCACCCTGACCTTCAGGCTGCTGTACTGCTTCTTCGTGATCGGGCACGAGCGGCGCCATGTCCTGCACTTCAATGTCACGCCTCATCCCACCTCCCATTGGATCGTGCAACAACTGCGGGAAGCATTCCCTGACGCCGGCGCGTATCGATACGTCCTCCTCGACCACGACACCAAATTCGATGCCGGGGTGATTGCCTTCCTGAAGGCAACCGGTCTGAAGCCGAAGCGCACGGGAGTGCAGGCGCCTTGGCAAAACGGGATTGCGGAACGCTGGGTCGGCAGTTGCCGGCGGGAGATCCTCGATCACGTCAACCCGCTAAATGAAAGGCATCTGCGAAAGCTGGTGCGGGATTACGTGAACTACCACCACGATGACCGGCTACACGATTCTCTGGACAAGGACGCGCCGAATCGACGCCCGGTGGAACATAAGCCTTCGCCCGTTGCGACCGTGACCTCGACCGCCCGACTCGGTGGTCTTCATCATCGGTACGGCTGGTCTGGATCTGAAGCTGCGTAAGAAACTTTGCCCGATTCAAATATTCAAATCTGTTGCCTGCGCCTGAAATCGCAGGCGGGCGGTAGACCCGCGGGGCACATCCTCCCGGCGGTGCGGCAATGGCGAGCCTTGCCCGCGCAATCCCTCTTTCTGGCCCGCCTGCCCACATCTACAGAACGCGGATACGATCCGCCGGTATGCAGATCCCACTCACAAGAGGTTTCGGGTACGAGCACCTGGATTCAAGCCCGAGGGGATCGATTGTAGCGAGTTGTTACCGGAGCGCCAACACATTGATTCTTCTCACTTCGAGGTTTTGACTACAAACAGCCACCCCGCTCGCCAGATTGGCCGGTATAAACCGACGATACACTCAGAGCAACAGGATCGTCCCTCAATCCAGACGTATTCCGACGGCGGAAGAGCTGTTGTCGCCAGGTATTGGTAAACGCTGGCAGACTGGAAAAATCTATCGCTTCTCAAAACCCGATTGAGGGCCGACGCCAGAACTTCGTACGATCTACTCGGCCCGACAACAGAGTCCGTCTGGACCATCGCGAATGAAAACGCCGATCTCCGCGAGCGGTCACCCTGCAACCAGCCAGCGCAGGAACTTTACGACGCGCCAAGCTTAACAAGACGATGCGACGCGAGATGCCCGCAAGATCGGATCGTCTCGTAGCGTTTCTCCGGCGCGAGACGAAGCTCAGCTACGAGCTTTTCGAATCCACCTCCAGACACGCTTCCTATGTTTGAGCCGGATTGATTGCATCGTCGCAAGGTTAAATCGGCCGAAAGCGTCCAGCGATGTTGGCCGACTTGCACCGGGCAGGAGGCCAGGTCGATATTTCGCCAAGTTGTAGACAACGCGTCAGGTACTTCGATGGGCGTGCCCAACTGAATCCGAATACCATGATCACTGGCCACTTTATCTGCCTCCGAAAGGATCGGCAGCAACTGTTCCTCATGGGGCACGCCAATTTCGCTCTTGAAAATTGCACCCAACCCCGTTGGAATGAAGCGGTTAAAGACGGTCTGCGTTACGCCGAGCTGCCCGACCATCCGAAGCACATTGGAAAAGTGCGACAAGTTCCGGCTAGTAGCGACGAACACCGAAACCAGGTGTGAGCCTGATTCGCGCACGCGAATCATTGCTGCCAGCGCAGTATGCCAAGCTACACCGCCGCTAAGGTAGTCATGTACTGCCGGCAGATGAGAGTGCATCGAGATCTGGAAGGTTTCGATACCGGCTTCGCGCAGCTCGACCACGCGCTGACGAGTGAGTAGTGTCCCGTTGGTTGTCAGAATGGAAGACGCACCGTAGGAGCGTGCCAGACTAATGAGCTCAATCAAGTCTGGTCTGAGAAGAGGCTCCCCCCCGGAGAATGCAACCTGCGTCACTCGTGTATTCTCGAACAAAACTCGCAAAGCGGCGACGGTCTCCAAGGTGGATCGGCGCACAGGCTCGGGCGCGCTGCCATCCTTCCAGTAGTTGTAGCAAAATCTGCACGCTAAGTTACACTGCGGTTCTAACTCTAGCCAGAGCTGCAGGGACGGCTTGGACATCATTACCCCCGCAAACGGCTATTTGTGTGTAGTGCAATTGGACGCGTGTAATGTAGAACCGATGTTTATCGGCTGCACACGCGCGGCTTCTATAACGCTCGTCCGCCATTCCTCAAGCCGCTCCAGCGAGGCCTTGGCGGGGAACTCGGAGACAGCATCCGCCAACGCTTTAATTAGTTGGTATTCTTCACTATTGATTTCCATTCCCGCTCTCCTTTCTTTTCCAGTTCAGTTTAACACCCTGATAAGGGAGCAGACCTCGATCGAGGAAAACCTCCCATGTCTCTTTCTCTTGCACGGGATAGACATCCCAAAAATACAATATCTCGAAATCAAAATCCACGTTGGCTACCTGGTTCCGCAGCATCACCTTCAAATCAGTGGCGGGGTAGTAGCTCGTGTACAATGCGCTTGCGCGATCCGGCCAGCGCTCCTGAGCGTGGATAAAAACGTCCATTACTTCATTTGGCCCGAGCTTACGCTTTATGCTCAGCCCACGTCCTGTCTGAAACTCAAGATGATTGGGGTTGTAGGATTTCTGATCAAATCGCGCTTCAAGAATT
>JAUZEU010000050.1 GCA_030838885.1 Bryobacterales bacterium
GTCGTGAGCGGGTCCTGTATCTTTATCGCCGCCCTGGAAAAGGTTGCTGATAAAGAACTGAACGCGGCGGGTGCGTGCAGAGGCGGCCAGGGCAGCATCGCGTTCTGCGGCCAGGCGGAGCACGAAAAAGACTACCAGAGCCGCCAGCGCCAGGCACCCGGCAAATACGGCTGCGATCGCGCGTCCGTGGCGGCCTGCGAATTTGCTGAACCGGTATCCGGGAGTATCCCGTCTCGCTTCCAGAGGCGCACCTCTCAGATATTGGTCGATGTCACGGATCAGCGCCTCGGCCGAGGCATACCGTTTCCGGACATCTTTGTGCAGAGCGGTCAGACAGAGGACATCCAGATCAGACCATGCCCTGCCACCCTTCCGGGCCGCGATCGAAGGCCGGACCGGATCGCGATTCAGCAGGATGTCTGCTGCTTCGCCGGGCGTAGTTGTCGACAAGTCAAAGGGAAGCCTGCCTGTTAACAGCTGATAAAGGATTACGCCTAAGGAATAAACATCGCTGTGAACGGCAGCTGCTCGCCGCGTATTTGTTCAGGCGAAGCGTAAGCCGGAGTCAGAAGGTGAAGCCCTGTCAATGTCAGATCTGCGGCGGGATCCCGGGCATCGAGGTGTTTCGCTATGCCGAAATCGAGCAGCTTGACACTGCCGTCCGTCTTAACCAAAACGTTCGACGGTTTAAGATCTCGGTGGATGACAGCCCGGCCGTGGGCGAACCTGACTGCGTCGCACACTGACCTGAACAGTTCCAGCCGCTGGCGGATAGCATCCCTGCGAGTCGCAATGCTTGTCGAGAGGCAGACCCTCCACATACTCCATCACGAAGAAAGGCGTCCCGTCGGTAAGTGTGTTCGCGTCGAGTAAACGAGCGATGTTGGGGTGATCCAGACTGGCCAGCATTCGCTGCTCCAGAGCGAAGCGTTCCCGTCGGGAGGGAGAGATCCAGGCATCCCGAAGTATTTTGATGGCTGCCACGCTCCCGAGGTCTTCGCGCGTGGCGAGAAAAACAACTCCCATCCCGCCTTCCCCCAGCACTCTCCCGATTTGCCAGGGACCAATGTTTCTCAGCGTCGCGGTTGGCTCGGCAGGCGCGGAGAGAATACGGTCAGCGAGCCGCTCCACCCCGGCATCCAGTAAGTCTGCGGCCCTGCTGTCCTGCGCTAACATGGCCAGAACCTGGTCGATAAGAGACTGGTCGCTGCACTCAGCCTGCAATGCGGACAGTTGCTCCTGCGCCGGAAGATCGGCTGCGGCGTGAAACAGCGCCTGGATCCGGTCCCACCGATAGCTGTCCATCAGGGCTGACCGGTTTCAGACATTCCCGGAAGCCTTACCCGGGGCGGAACCCGATGGGGCTCCCAGTTGTAGCGCCAGCCAGGCCCTCGCCGCCCGCCAGTCACGCAGGATAGTTGCCTCTGAGACTCCCAGAAGGGAAGTCATTTCGCTGGCTTCCAGTCCGCCAAAAAAGCGGCTTTCCACCATCAGCGCCTGCCGTGGATTCATCCGCGCAAGTTCTTCCAGAGCGGCATCGAGCGCCAGCAACTGACCGTCACAGGAGGTGGCATCCGCGATTGAATCATCCAGCGTCACGAACATGACAGGGCCGGCGGAACTGTTGTAAGCGGTCCTTCGCCTTGCGGCCGTAACAAGCACCTGACGCATCGCACGTGCGGCAATTCGTTTGAAGTGCAGGGGTGAGGTACTGCCGACAGCAGGTGATTTCGAGAGCTTCAGCCATGCCTCATTCACCAGGGTGGTGGGGCTCAGCGTGGCTCCGGGGTCACGGCGTCTGACAGTGGACGCAAGGCGCCGCAACTCCTCGTACGCGGCGCTGAACACGCTGTCGAACGCCATTCGGCCATCGGGCAGGGAGCTGTCCCGGCATGATTCGTGCCCGGTTGCGAAAAATTCGTCCTGCATGACGGTTTTGCCTGCGCGGCAGCGTAATGCTGAGTGTAACAATCGCATCCGCCTGATGAGTTGCCGCCCTTACCCTTCCAGGAACCAGGACCAGAGCAACCGCGAAGGGCGTCTGGAGCACACGATTTTAGGAGGACGGACGGAAATGACAAATACCGGGGAACAGAGAATATCAACGATCGGCAGGGTCCTGAAAGCACTCAGAACGGCCGGACTTATCGGGTTCACGCTGTCGGCGGTCTGCGCCTCGCCGGCTGCGGCGGAGTCGCTCCCCGTGTGCGCGAAATGCCTGAATCCGCGCGTTATTTCGAAAACGGGCGCGGGCACTGCTGCGGCAGCCGCAGAAGCGAAAGTCACGGCGGAAGATGCGGCCGCCTGGTGTGCCGTCAACATGCCGCGCTACACAAATTGCGTCAGATTTGAGGTACAGCAGGGCGGAGACGGGGCGCGGACTTCCTATCGGGCAACGGCCAACTGCTCCGCCGGACAGCTTCATTCCATGAATGGTGGCGACTACACGTACTCGGGAATCTGGAACGAGGGCGCCGGGCGCGGACAGCCGAATTTCCGGGATCCCGGCGGCAATATCCCCCGGTGGGAGTCCATCCGCTCCGGCACCGGCAAAGCCCGTGCAGAGTGGGATCTGTTCGGTGGCCTTTCCCTGGCCGGACAATGGAAGGTGCTGTGCGGCGATACAGCCCCGCTGGCTTCCGCTGCACTTGCCCGTACGGCGGTGAACGCGGCCGGGGGGGAAATCGGCGGCCCCGGCCCCGGCGGAGGCCGAATGGCTTTCACTATGCGGGAAATGCGATAACCCCACCATTTTCGCCAAATCCGGTACGGGAACGGCGAATTCGGTCGCGGAGGCCCGGTTGAAAACTGCCGGCAAGATCTATCGTGCGAAGGCCGACTGCACCGCGGGCCGGATCACCACCATTGAGGAACAGAGTCTCACTCTCGCAGGCGTTTGGGACAACAGCGACATCGGCGCGGGGCGGACGAAGTGGCGCGGCGCGGACGGCCAGATCGTGGGCCGGGACAACGCGAGCAACGGCCTTGCCATCTCACAACAATGGGAAGTGCTTTGCCCGGCCCCGGTCAGCCCGGGCCTGCTTTCGCGAGCGGCAGGTTCCGAAGCGTCCGCACGCCCGCCCAATCCCAGAGCATCGGAAGCAGCGAAGCCGCAGGCTGGCGCGAGTAGCCCGGCTGTTCCGCAGGCCGAGTCGGTTTGCACCGGTAAACGCTATTGCGATGAAGTAGCCGCCTTCGCCGCAATCATCCGGGATTTCCGTCCCAGCCTGGGCGGGGATTCCACGCGCGTAGTAAGCGCTACTGTGCGGTTTCTCAATAAAACCACGCGTCCCCTGACCCTCGGTTATGTGCGAAACGCCGGGGTCGCAATCGATGAACAGGGCAACCGGTATGTTCTGGCATCTCCCGAAAATGTGCGGGGTATTGCGGAAATCACCGGGGGCCGGGAGTTCGATCCCAAGTTCACGATTGCGCCGGGCCAGACCGGCGACGCACGCTTCGAATTCGTCTGAACGGACGCGACATTATCGGGCAGCGCGCATGGGATGTCGATCTGACCGTTCGGGAAGTGAATGAAGTCGCTCCGGGCCAGTACCGCTTCGGGCAGGAGCACGCATTGCAGTTCAAGAGCCTGGCGGGCACGAACGCCACGAATGCCGGGCCACAACCTCCTCCAGCCCAGGCACCAGCCAGTTTGGCCGCTGGAACTCCGCCTCCCCCGCGGTCACCCGCTCTGGCCGCTGCCTCGCAGATCGCCCCACCGGAGCCCGACGCGTGCGGAGGCAAAACCCGGTGTTATGACGCGGGACCGTTTGTAGCGGAAATCGCCCAGGCAACCCTGTCCCGTGAAGGAAACTTCCAGGACAGGGTGGTTCGTCTGAACGTCCGCTTCCGCAATAAGACAAATCAGCCGATCTCATTGGCCTATGTCGCCGGGACATCAGTCCTGATCGACAATTTAGGACGGCGTTTTGCCTGGGGATCCGGTCACGATGTAAGCGCCACCGGGATAGGGAAGGTGGAGAGCAACAAGGCAGACCCGCAGTTTGTGCTCAGGCCGGGCGAATCGCGTGCCGCGACGTTTACCTTATTTCGGAAGCGCCCTCCGCAGAATGACCCGGATGGCTCCGGCTATACCTATGAAGTGACTATTGCGCAGCTGGAAGTGCTCTACAACGGGCAGCAGGTGCGGACCACACGCGTGAACACAATGACATTTCCTGATTTCGCCCTGAACGGTTCTGCGCCTGGCATAGCCCTGCCGGGCGGTATGAAAACTGCGCCGCAAAGCATAAAAGAACTCGGCGATGCCTTGAAGGGAACCTTCGGGACTAAAAAGAAGTAGCCGCGCCGAAGCCGGACTGACGAATAGATTGAGCGGGTCGATCCCGTGCGGCCGGCCCCGGAAGCGCCTGTCCTCAGACGGCGCTTGCCTGGGGCGGTGGATGCCCTGGCACACCACCGATCGTAATGGTGACCGGATCGACAGTGGGCGCCGATCCGGCGAAAACGCTGCCGGCGGGGACGGAAGGATCCGTCGGCCCAACCCCGACGCCGAAAATGATCAGCGTCTCGCCTTCCCGCGCTGGCCAGACAAGACCGTCGCAGAATTGCCGAAGCTTTCACTCAAAAAAGACGACATCAAACGAGCGGTCGAGTCACTGGGCCCTGAATAGCTGCCCTGAACATCCAGACAGGCAAGTTAACCTGCGACCCCACAGCCAAATAGCCTGGCTCCGCATGCAGTTTGCCGGTGCCGACGGACTGCATCCGACCAACGCAGGCTCCATTCAGGTCACTGCTGTGCGACCACAGCGACTTCGAAAAATACGCGCCCCTGTTCTCCGGAATATCAGTTCGGTTCAGATTGAAGAACAATGGAAGTATCGCGCCCGCGCCAGCGCTCATGCATGGGGCAGCCTGGACGACCTCGCGCCTCTGCTAACCGGCGCAATCGGCGGCACAGTGACTGTTGGAGCGTTGCGTTTACTGCATCGGCGGTAGCAGGCAGCCAAAACACGGCCTCCAGCCGTGTAACAACGCATCTACATTTATTCCTGACATTATTTATTCCTGACATTCAGCGCCCATACCGCAACTGCATCCAGCCGAGAATCGCGAATCCTGCAGCAACTCCAACCCGTAACGCAATGTCAGTCGAGCCCGCGCCCCGCAGCGCATACACGAGTGCCAGTAGAAAAAAGCCCAAACCAATGCACAGGTACCACCAGCCCCAGTGTTTCGATTCAAATCGGCGCACGATCCTATTGTCAGCCAGCGACGCTCTGGGGCGTCCCCAGACCCTCAGCCTTGGTGGTCGCCAACTCACCGGCAATGCTTTTCATGCTCGCACGGCGCTTGGCGCCTCTCGTACGGGCGCGCTCACACTGCCATGAAATCGGAAAGGTAAGCCGCTGCGGAATGCCAACGCCTTCTGAGCGTGGTGGATCACCCGTCTCGTACCTGTTGTCACTCAGAGCTCTGTTCTGCATGTGGAACAAAATCGACACATCTCGGCAGCCACCCGTTACTCACAACACATCCCGTAGCTGTGGAGTTATTAACATCACGTTCTGGATCTGGAACACAGCGTGCAATATCACAGACACATAACGGGGTCTCCTCACTTAACGTCTTATCGAAATGAACCGGTGCCACGGGTATCGGATCTCAGGGCTAGTCCTGGTACGGTAGCTATTGTTGAGAACGGCAGGCGCCTACACACTATGCACGGGTATATTCCGCAATCAATCCGGATGTACCTAAGAAAAAAGCAGAGGGATGGCGGAGAGCATGAATCCGAAAGAGCCAAAACAGCCAGACCGACAGAAAGCGCACAAAGACATACCCGACTGTCCGCAACGTCAGGCTATCGCCGCTGAGCTTTTGAAACATATCGACGATTACGTCAAACTTACCTTTCAGCAGATTGAGTTCCTGAAAGCCGGCGACCACCAGAGCGCCCTTGACCTGGATCTCGAACTTCATCGGAAGAATGGGGAAAGGCAGAGAGCCTTTGGCGCTCTGC
Source organism: Bryobacterales bacterium (assembly GCA_030838885.1). GTDB lineage: Bacteria > Acidobacteriota > Terriglobia > Bryobacterales > Bryobacteraceae > BOG-234. The sequence continues at coordinate 5,990 of JAUZEU010000050.1, forward strand.
TCCAGCACATTGAAGAGCACCACTGCTGACGCCTGCAGGCGAACAGACCAGCACATTTATAGCTGCTCGTCTGTCGATTCGCAGCCCTCGTGGCGACCCTTCGTCACGGTCTGGAAAGACGCGGCAATGTCTCTA
>JAUZEU010000059.1 GCA_030838885.1 Bryobacterales bacterium
AGCACAATGGCGGTGTCTTCATCGATGCCAATGCCCAGCACTCCGGGGTTCTCCGCAATGGCGCTTACCAATCGCTCAATGCGGGCCCGCTGCGCGAAGTGCTGATCGATGACCAGATCCCGTACGAGGCCCAGCCCTCTGGCCATAAAGAACGCACTCTCCACCCTGTGGGCCTGTTGCCGCGTCCCGTGAGAAACCAGCATGGTCTCTCCCATTGCGGATGCTCCGGCTGAAGTTCCTGCAAGAATCAGCTTGCCGCTCTGGTGCATCGAGCGAATCAGGCTGAATAACGGAGTTCCTCCCAACTTCGTAGCGATTCTGACCTGATCCCCCCCGGTGAAAAATATGCCCTGCGCCCCGGAGACCATCCGCCTGAGCGATTCGCAATTCGCATGCTCCCGTTCCTGAATGGAGAGATGCTCCAGGCGGCCCACCCCAAGATCGCAAAACACGGTCGAGTAACGCTCCCATTGCCGTTCGGGCTCCTCGCTCGCAAGCGTCGCGATGACAATGCAGCCATCGCCCACCCGCTTCGCGACCTCCCTCAGAATCGCTCGGTCACCCTTCTTGTCCTCGGCCCCACCGATGAGAATCATAGCGCCCGGCGCGATGGAGACAACGGGCGTCAACAAGCCGCCGTCTCCTGTCATGACGCCAGACTTCCCAACGTTTCTTCAGCGGTTCCGTTCGATGGTGTTCGCGTCTCCAGGTCGAAGCTGTCGCCCTGGCTCAACATATGCAATCGCAGCCCGAAAGCTGAGATAGCCTGCGACGTGTTTTCCGCCACATTGCTGTATGAGAGATTTTTTCCGTCCACCACGGATACAGCGCCGGAGCCAAGCACTACAAAGCGCTGGTTGCGTTCGAATACGGCAGCCGTGTCTTCATCTATTCCCAGCCCGAGCAGCCGCGGGTTCTGCGCTACAGCACTGAGCAGCCGCCCTATGCGCCCGCGCTGCGCAAAGTGCTGATCGATGATCATGCCCGAGATCAGCCCCAGCCCCGCGGTCAGCCGCAGCGACTCGCCAACCTCCTTCGATGTCTCGCCCTCACCGGCAATCATCATCGTTTCACTCATGACCGACGCGCCGGAAGAGGTCCCGGCCACCGTCGCCCCGTTCTGATAGAGAACGCGCATCTTTTCGCAAAGTGCAGTGCCTCCGAACTTGCTTGTGATCTTCAGTTGATCTCCGCCGGCAAAGAAGATCACTCTGGCATCTTCGAACAGCTCCAGCCGGGGATCGTCCAGCAGGTCTTCGCGACGCCGCACATCCAGGTGCTCCACGTGCGTTACCCCTAATGACCGAAACACATCCCGATACTGCTCCCATTGCTCGTCTGGAACATCACTGGCCAGGGTCGCCACCACAAGTTTGCCCTTCCCTGCCCGCCTGGCCAGCACCTCGAGTATGGGTCTGTGCCCTTCCTTGTTTTCATGCCCGCCTATGATGACCAGATCCCCTCGCGCATCGCAGGGGGTTCCCTCCGGGCCGGACAGTTTCGGCTTTTGAGGTTTACGCTTTGCCGCCATGCAGTTCAATCCTCCGGTTACTCTTCTCCAGAAATCTCTCGCGAAAGACGGGATTGCCACCGCTTACGAAAGGTCGCCCCATCGCAATCACCTCGGCGACGGCGAGCGAATCCCGCCGCAGCACCAGCACATCGGCATCGCACCCGACTGCGAGTCGGCCCTTACGCTGCAGTTTCAGAACACGCGCGGTGTTCACAGTCACGATCGGCAGTATGGTCTCCAGACCAATACTGCCGTGCAGTACACAGTCGCGCACCTGTTCCAGCAAAGTGCCGGGGCTATTGATCGCCGCATCAGACGAGGCCGTCAGGCGCGATGGATCACCCCCGCGTTGCAGAAAAAATGACACCCACCGCGAAAGATCGTGCTCCACCGTATCGACATCAACGGTCACACCTCGCCGCGAAAGATCCACTGCCTCCTGCATCAATTCCTCGTTGCGCTCCACATGCGTGGGGTAAAGCGATTCCGGAGCGATGTCGTAGTCATCCAGTAACGCACGCAACTGCCGCAGGCGCTCGCGGCCGGAGCCCACATGAAAGTGGGTCACGCCGGACTTGCCGGACAGCAACCCACCTACGTAAGCGTCTCTCACCAGGCGAGCCAGTTCTGCAACTGACGGCTCCGTTGAGCGCTCGTCCGCAATGGCAATTTCGCCGGCTCCGATCACTTCGAGAATGAAGAGCATATCTTCCCGAACCGAGCCAGTGAGCGTCACAGGAGGAACGTTGTAGCCGCCTGAGTACAGAAAGGCAGTGATCCCCTCGGCGTTATAGGCTTTCACCTTCGCAAGCAGTCCGGGAAGGGTCTTGGTAGTGGTATCGACGCCGAGGCATCCCACGGCTGTAGTGATGCCTGAAGTCACAATTTCACTCAGCGCAATTTCCGGCGTTTGGGTGGCGAATCCCTCTTCACCGCTGCCGCCCAGCAGATGTTCATGCGGATCAATGATTCCCGGTGTCACCAGACACTCGCGCGCGTCGATGTCGGTTAGCGGAAGACCCGTTTGCTCCAGAACCGCAGCATTGATGTGTCCTATCTGCGCGATGCGCGCCCCTGCCAGAAGCACGTCCTGTACTCCGAGGGGTTCAGGCGCAAAGATTGAACCGCCTCTGATGAGCGTGAACATCTACGCTGCCGGAACCTGTTCCATCCTCACCGGCGGCGCATGATGGAATGCCTTCGCGGGCCTGGCGCCACGTTCCTCCAAAATGCGTTTGACTTCTGACGTTTGATCACAGAACGCGACCACCAGTTCGCCTGGCATTAGCCGGTCGAGCGCCGTAGAGAGTGCGTTCAGTTCATCGAGAATAATCTCCACAGGCAACTCGGGCTCTTCCTGGCGGAACGTCTGCGCAATAATGTTAGCCACTTCGCCCGGAGCGCGTCCCCTCAGGTCCTCGTCTTCCCGAATAATCACGTAATCGAAGCCACAGGCTGCGGCCCGCGCTGACTCCGCGATCAGCTCATCACTTCTGTCACCGGGCACGGTGATGATCCCGGTCGACTTCACCGGCCGCCACTTGGCAATCATGCTGCACACCGCTCGGAGCGCGGCCGGATTGTGTCCATAATCCACCAGCGTGAACGCCCCACCCACGGAATACAGGTTCAGCCTGCCCTCGCTATCCTCATCCATTCTGTAACTCAGCAAACCATCCGCTATGCGCTCCAAATCCATCCCGTATGCGTGGCAGGCAGCTGTTGCCGCCAGGATGTTATAGATCTGAAAGTCCGCCGTGCCCCTTAAGGTGGCTGGGACCTCCTCCGCATCGACGATCCTGGTCACTTCGTTGCGCGAGCGCAGTTCGATCCAGCCCCTGTGCGCCACAAACGCTATACCTCCGCGGGCAAGGTGCTCCTGGATGACCAGGCTGTTCGGGTTCATTCCGAAGTAGACGAGCGTCCGCTCTTTGGAACTAACTTTAGGATGCTGCGGCAATGCAGCCAGCCGCTCATCGTCCGCATTCAGGACGAGCGTTCCTCCTTCACGCAC
>JAUZEU010000087.1 GCA_030838885.1 Bryobacterales bacterium
GGCCCTTTGGACGTGCCGCGCGCATCCTCACCATGGCAAGCTGCACAGTTCTTAGTGAACAGCTCCTGCTGACCCACCAATGGCTGAGAGCGCAATTGCTGAGGTAACAGCAAAAGTAAGAGAACGAACACGATCATTATGAGATTCTCCTGCGCTCAATCGGCACCTGCGATTCATGCGCCAAAGCGCCTGGTCTTAGTTAAGAACGTCCTCGTCACCGGGCCCGGAATTGGATGACCCACTTATTCGTATTGGCTGATCCAGCGGAGGAATAATATATCATGGCTCTTCGGTCTGTCAACGCTCGATGTCACCGTCACTGTTAAGGATGGAATAGAGACATGGATGAGTTTGTTTAAGGCAGTCTGGACCCAAGTGGGAAATTTGCGCAGCCCCCGAAACCAGATGACATCGGATTCCGAAGGGAGATCAAATCCGATTGCAGTCCTCGTTGAATGGCATGTAACACAAATACTCCGGAGAAACTGACCGGGTGATGACCGCAGGAAGTATTTGCGCAACGAAGGTTTTGAAACGGAAGGCGCAGTAATGTATCGCAACGGCGACATGAACCGAATGCGTCCACTCCTCATTCTCATCAGCGTCCTTTTGGTTCCAGGTGTTCGAGCGCAAGACATCGACAACGTAGTGTCTCCGAACGGTCGCAAACCATTCACTTTTCTCGACGAGATCGACAGCGATGGCGAGCGCGCAGCGTTTCTGCGTCTTTATCATGAGCGGGACACTGCACGCCGCCGAAGCCTTGCCGACGCGTTCCTTAGGAACTACGACCAATCCTGGCTGCTGGCACCGGTGTACGAGATCGCGGCGAAAACGGCCATCGATCTTGACGACTTCCCGGCCGCGCTCCGATTCGCCAGGGAATCGCTGCGCCTCTTGCCTGAGAATCCGTTGCTGTTGGTTCCTGTGGCAAATGTTCAGGTACAACAAAATTTGTTCCGTGAAGCTGTGAAGAGCGCCATTGACGCACTCGATTATCTGGATCGTTTCGGCCGCCCGGTGGCAATTCCTGAGCGTGAATGGCCCGGACTCAGAGACGCGCTGAAAGCATCGAGCCACTACGTGCTGGGCAAGGTCGCGGCTGCAGATGGCCTGGCCGTCACCGGCGCGTTGAGAAAAACAAAACTCGATGAAGCCGCTGCACACCTTTGGAGTGCCCGCGATTTAAATCCAGGTGATTCTGAGGCAGCATATTTGCTCGGCCTGGTCCAGGCAGCACTTGGGAACACGCGCGAAGCGGCGGCGCAGTTCGAGGCGGCGTCGAGACGGCCCGGACCACTGCGGCAGAAATCAATTGACCAGGTGAACGCCTTGAAGCGCCGCGGCGTTACGGTTACGGAACCTCCGCCCACTCCTGGCGTTGGCGCGGCAACGAAAATGGCTGTGCGGCGTCCCGCGCGGTATGCCGGCTCAGCATCATGCCGACGCTGCCACGCGGTGCAACATACGGCGTGGGAGCACACAGGAATGGCACGTATGTTCCGTCCCTACCGCCCGGAGAATGTGATGGGGAATTTTGATCGTCAACAGTTCGAAAGCCCGACCGGAGTCCCGCTTGCACGAATGAAAGCCGAAGGGGAGCGACATTTTTTTGAAACCCGCGGTGCCGAGGGAGGATGGCAGCGATACCCCGTCGACTATACGATCGGGTCCAAGTGGCAGCAAGCCTATGCCACAAGAACCGCCGACGGTCAAATCCACGTGTTCCCTATTCAGTACAACCTTCTGGAAAAGACCTGGCTCAATTACTGGAAGTTAATTGACCCGCCTGGGTCGGAGCGGACTAACCTCGATGGATTCCACAATCTCGCGCAGGGTACCAACTACCAGATCAATTGCGCACCTTGCCACACCAGCCAACTGGGCGCTCCGAGGCGGGAGGGCGCCCGGCCGCAGGACCTGAATTTCCGTGAAGCCGGCGTCAACTGCGAAATGTGCCACGGCCCTTCGGCTGATCACGTCGCCGCGATGGCGATAGGTAAGTCACAAGAAAGGCGCCCGACCGATCCCCCTGTCGATTTCAGGAAGTTAGATCATCGGGAATATGTCAGAATTTGCGCTCAGTGCCATATGCAGTCGGCGATGCGCGAGTTAGGATCCGCTGGCGAGTATAACTATTCCAATTCCGGGGATTCATTCATGCCCCGGTATCCGAGTCGGCCCTTCGTCGAGTTTTCGCGCCGGGCTTTTTACAAAGATGGCCGATTCCGAGAGACTACATTCATTGTGGAAGCCCTGATGCGGGCGTCCTGCTACCGACGCGGCCAGATTACCTGCGGCAATTGCCACGACCCCCACCCGCCAGACGCGACCGCTAACCCCGTATCGCTCAAGTACCTGGAGCGGCCAGACCAGATGTGCCTGCAGTGCCACGCGAATTACGCGGCTCTGGGTGTGGCCCACACTCATCATCCAGCCACTTCGGAGGCAAGCCGATGCGTCAGTTGCCACATGCCTCGTATTATGAACAGCGTCCTCTTTAAGGCCCGGACGCACCAGGTCGACGATATTCCAAAACTCGATATGACGGAACGGTTCGGCCAGCAGGACAGCCCCAACAGCTGCCTGTTGTGCCATCGCGAAAAAGATGTCGCGTGGGTCGCCACGCATCTACGGGGGTGGTAGGGAGCCGCTATCGGCGCGGGACCGCTTCCACCTTACTAAGAAGAGTTCGCATGAATGAGTCTTCCGGGAAAAGCGCGAGATACCTGTGCATGGTACTCAGAGCATCCTCGTAGCGACTCTGAGCAGTATAAAGCAAGGTCAGTGCCTTGTAAGAACGCTTATAGGATGGATCGACACCGATCCCTCGCTCGAGCATGACAGTTGCCTCGGTGATCCGGCCCAATTCTGCCAGAAGTCCTGCCAGAGCTTCAAAGTCCTGCGGAGAAGTCGAACCCGCTTCGATCGCGCCAGCGAGAAACTGAGACGCCTCGACTTTCGACGTTTCAGATGGCGACGCCAGCTTTCGGTAAGCCAGACCCGACAGCACCAAAGGATGATTTGGATTGGTTTTCGCAAGTTGATCGAGCAGTTCGTCATAGCGAACCTTATATAAAGGCTGGGACGCCGCGAGTTCGCGATAGGCCTGGAGGATTGTGAGGGGAGCCAATTCTCTGTTTGCGCCGGGGACAGTGTTCACGTGCACCAGGTCCGGGGATGCGGGAGTGCTCTTCGGCATCTGCGCGTTCGGATTGACCTGACCCGGGCGCCTGACGATGCGATGGTCGGTCAATACCGAATGCGCGATCTTATCGACATTCCTTTTGAGCATGTGACACCCGGCGCAATCGTTGGCGCCGCGGAGCGCCAAAGCCAGTCCGCAACTCTTGTCCGTATGGCAGTTGAGGCACTTCTTGCGAAAATATGCCGGCGCCGCGCTCCGATCCGGTTCCGTGTGGGGATCATGGCACGTGGTGCATCCCATCCGGCCCCTGGCGCCGCGATAGCACTCGCTCAAGGTCATCAGCGTGTAGTGCTCCAGAAGCGGAGAAGCCGGTTTGGAATCGTTCAGCATTGGGGCAAAAATGGCCATGGTCTCGTCCAGAGGTGTTCCGGGGCGAAAGTCGTCATAGGTCTTGCCCTGCTGGAGCACCCGCGTCGTTGCTCCCTGGTGGCAGTACATGCAAATGTTATCGGCGAGCCAAGGCGTTAGCCTGGCCGGATTCACGATGGAACGGTCCACGTTAGCGGGCGGCGGCACTCTGCCGCTCCGCTCGGTCACGTGCAGTGCACCGGGTCCGTGGCAGTTTTCGCATCCGATCGCGAGTTCCTGGAATGGCGGATCCCGGTAAGCGCCGGTCTGGGTGGCAAGCGGCTGTGATCGACCGCTATGGCATACGACGCAT
>JAUZEU010000090.1 GCA_030838885.1 Bryobacterales bacterium
TTTCGCATCCCCACCGGCATGCCGGCCCATGTCCGGCTGCCCGTCTTGTCCTTGCGCTCGCTCTTCTGTCTGTGATGCTGTGCAGTCATACTGACCGCGGGGATTCTGTTCGCCACCGTTATCGCCGGCACATGCCCGTACGAGGTTTCGCGCGCGCAATACCAGCGGTTCGCGTTCGATGAAATGTATGCCATCGTCTGTTTACTCTCCAGGAAGTCTTAGTTGCCCCTTCCGGGGCTACAGGCTGATCTCAACCTCAAAACCCACCTTTGCCCGTTGCAGAAAGTTCTTTCCGCCACGAACGACAGGCTCGTAACTTACGTCGTAACCGCCCGCATAGTATGAACCACCGCCCCAGTCCCCGCGGGAATCGTCCAGCAGTGCGCAAACCGCATCCACATACACCTGCGTGCCCGTATCGATCGCATCCAGCAGGTCCTCCGAATGCCGCACCTCAACTACCAGATGGGCTTTGCCGGAAAACCGGCGAAACTTCTCCTTCAGCGAGTTCGACATCTTGTCGCAATAGACCAGAAGCAGTGGGTAATGCGCATGACCGCTCTTTTCGCTGAGCTCCACACTCGCATTCAGAGCTGCAACCGACCTGACGCCCGGCGCTGCAAGAGTCGCATCCCCGGTCCTGATGGCGCCGATACGGGCGTTCACGCCATCATCGGTCGCCTTCAGCTTTGCGATTACCGCGCCTGTTAAGATTCCGCTTATCCCAGCCATATGAGTCCTTTCATCGCACCGTCCTCACCCTCAGCCGCGCAGCAGTGTACGCACAAGGGGACGCACATGATCCGGGGCCTGTCCGGTCCCGGGCAGCCGGCCCTGCACTACTGTTCCCGGAACATAAGTGAAAGCGACGTCAGCCGGAAGCACAGTGCTGTTCTGCAGGAACAGCGCCCCAAGCTTTGTGCCTGCATAGATGTTGAAGCCCGTAACACGCGCAGGAGAATCGGCCGCTGCGACGGTCATCAGGCTGCCATCAGGAATGGTGATCGAGGCGGCCGCAGAGGGTGATCCTTCCTGCCCTGCCGCATTCACCCACGCGATGCTCGCATAGAACGTGCCGCCGTGTTGCGGGCCCGGCACGCTGCCCAGAAAGGGCGGAGCCGCCTGCACAACTGGATCGTTCACCAGCCCCATCCCGCTCGCGATGAACCGCTCATAAGCATTCCGCGTCAGCTTTGAGTACGTTTCCCACTTCGCCTGATACCGGTCCACCAGCTGGCTGAAGTACGCATCCCGATAAAACAGAGACAGCGCCATCATGACTTCCCACTGCCTCAGGGCCGGTGTCACCACCACCTGCTCCGTCCGCAGCGCGGGTACCCACACCATATCTAGGGCCGGGCGCCTTCTGTCCAGCCACAAGAGAAGCTCGGTGGAAATCTCCTCGTGCGCCAGCCGGATCTTGGTCGTCACATTGATCCCACACGTCTTCGCGACATCCGCCAACCCGGAATCCTGATCCGTGAGATCGTCAATCGTGCAGGTCACCCCATCCGCGAAGAGCGCCATGTGTCAGCTCCGCTCTTTCTGATTTCGCAGATCCTGCGACGGAATCACCATCACCTGAACGCGCCTGGCCGCCTCTTCCAGCTCGTACCGGCGTTTCGCTTCCCGATGGCCTTCATGAAACTCTTCGGTCTCTTCGTCGGTCGCAACCCGAGCCCGTCCCTCTGCGATCAGCTTCGCGGCGATCCGGCGCGGCACTTCTGTCATTACGCCTTCTTTGCCGCCCTCAGCTGTCGCCAGGCTGGTCACTACCAGGCTCTCTCCTGTTAGCAGCGACTCCGCGTCTCGAACCTTTGTGTAATAAGAACGTAAGTCCATTTTTCAGTCCTTTTCCTGATTTCCGTGAAATGGCAAGAAAGGCGGGCGGTTTCCGTAAGAATCCGCCCGCCCCGCGATGGCCTAGCTGTTGACCTGAACCGCGTGGTTGTTCCGCAGAACGGCGCAACCGTAGAGAACGTCAACCGTGAACTGCTGAGACAGCGTGTTCGGTTGATAGCTCATGGTGACGCGCATACCGAAGTTGCCCAGTTCGGCGTATTCGGCGATCGCGCCAGTGCCCGGCAGAGGCTGTGGCAGGCGGCGGATCACAAGACCCAGAGCGTTCTTGCAGAACGCGAGGTTGTGCGTGTTCACCGGAGCGCTGCCGGTTTTCTGCACATACTGGGACCGGAACACGTAGAAGTCTTTGAGCTTCCCGATCGTTCCGTCGATGATCGTCCGCAGACCAGCATCGCCAGCGGTGTGGAATTCGCTGAAGCGCGGAATCTGGCGCAGCTGCGAATAAGTGCTGCTGTCCACAACAAGAAATTTCTTGTCGCTCGCAGGCACCTTGGCCTGGAACAGAGCGGTTTCCGCCTGGTCGAGAATCGCTTCCGTGAGAGGCGTTCCCGCAGTACCCAGCGGAGTGTTCGCCGTGAAGCCCGCATACAGGTTCATCAGATCGCTTTCGATCTTCTCGGCGATGGCAACCACGGCCGGCTGCATGTAGATCCGGAGCAGATCCGGCACAGCCAGTACTTTGGTCACGTCCGGAATCTGAAAGGTCGCTTCAGCGTGCGTGTTCAGCACGATCTGGGCATTCCCCAGGCTCGGATTCTGCGGCTGCACGGCGCCGCCTTCCGCGATGTTGTTCGCCACAAGCTGCGGCGCGATCGGAATGTTGACCGTATCGCCCGCCTGCGCCAATGTCGGCTCATAATCGCGGTTCACAAGGTTCCCCAGTACGAGGTTCCCGACAAGGGCGGGCAGAGCATCGGCTGCCACTAATTTCACAATTGCATTTGCAATATTCGCTGACGTAATTGCTGGCATACTTTTCTTTCCTTTTCTTTTTTCTGGCCACAAAGCAAAAGGGGACCGTTTCCGGTCCCCTTCGTCTCTCCAGCCGTTCTGTGACACCTGCGGCCATCTGCGGCGTTGGTTTGCCGCCCGGCCGCCCTGGGCAATGCCGCTTACCGCAGCGTTTGCGTCGCGACCCGCAGAATCTCCTGCCGAACCCGCTCCAGTTCTTCCTTGCTCATTGACGGGCTGATCTTATCCAGATCGATCGCGCCACCGTTTTGCGGCGCCGCTTTCTGTGTGCCCGTCATCCCCGTCCCGCCTGCGATTCTCGCCGGCAGGAACTCCGGATTCTCCTGAACGAAACTTGCCAGATACTCGGCCACCGGCTGTTCGCCGTTGTCGCCGCGCGCCACAACGCGGCCGTCATCGGTGCGAACGACGCCGTCCTGAACTGCCTTATAAGCAAGGTCCACCTTCATCACACCCAGCTTCTGCAGTTCCGTCCGAATCGTGTTATTCCGTTGCGCTTCGTCCGCCATGGCGCGACTCCGCTTGTTCTCTTCCACCAACTCGTTCATTCGCTTCTCGAGCTGTTCCCGCCTCCGCCGCTCTTCCTGCAACTCCGTCTTGTATGCAGGCTCCCGGCGCGCGCTGTCTTTCCGCATGTATTCGTCGATCGCCTGCTGCACGATCGTCTGCACGTTGATTGGCTCGTCCATAGTTCTCCTTACTGTTTGGTATTTGCTTCAATCTCTTCCGCGATGCGATTCTTAATGTCCTGCCGCGCATCGCACAAGTACTTCAGCGCCACGCGTTTGAACACCTGCTTCTTCAGCGTGGGGGAATCGATTCCGAGATTCAGAAGGCTTTGCGCATCGGTCGCTTCCATGCTGAAATTCGAGATGTCGAACTCATCAAGCCCGGATACTTCAATCGTGATCTCGTCCTGTCTCGCCCTCGCCACGGCATTCAGGACGTTCCGCATCGTGTCCTTGATGACATCGCCATACGACCGGAGAATCTCCTGGGTGACGCTGAAATCCCACTGCTTGCTCAGACCCGATTGCTGCGCGCCGGTGCTGTTGCCCGCCTGCTGCATCAGGTAAGAAACGCGATAAATCTCCTCCTTCAGGCGCTCCAGATTGGCGGCCGCGATTCCGTATACTTTGCCCTCCGGCTCGGCCCATCCCAGGCGGTCCTGCGGACCAAGCTGGACATAGTAGCTTTCGCCCATAATCTGGCTCCACTCTTTATCGGAGTAGACCACCGGAGTCGCGAACAGGCCCATGGTCAATGCCCATCCCAGCGCATTCGACTTGTTGAAATGCTCCAGTTGCAATGAGGCAGCTTTGTTCGTCAGCCAAAGCCCGCTGCTCACTCGCATGTCGAACACAGGCACTTTGCT
>JAUZEU010000111.1 GCA_030838885.1 Bryobacterales bacterium
TTGCGGTGCGGCTACCCCACAGTAGGCCCAACAGTCAGGCCCCAACTCTCAAGCCTTGGTGGACTGCACTAACATCTCCGCAATGCCGAACTTACCCGCGTTACAGAACTCCGAAATCGGTGTCCACGACGGATCCTGCCGCAGATACGAATGGCTGTCCGCCATCATCAGGCCTGCAAACACCTCACCGACAATCCGGCCGCCCACCGGACCCAGCCGGATTGGCTTTTCCTTCGCAGGATCGAATTGCTGAAAAGCTTCCGCAAGAATGTAGAACCACAACGGTGCATTCCCTTTAAATTCGCCCGCAATGCTCGCAATCGGGACATTCACTTTTTGATCGTTCGGGTCTATGCTTGCCTTCCCGACCATCAGCTTGTCATCAGGAATTACCGGCACGCCCATACGCTTCGCCACCGCCTGACCGGATGGCAATCCCATTTGCATACCGCGCAGCAGGTTGCGCGCCGCCAAAGAAGGAGGCGGATCGCCAGCCACCGATGCCGGCAGTCTGCCCAGCGGATTCACCAGCGACGTGTCCGGCTTGTAGGCCGGTTGCACGCGCTCAGGCGTAAGGTCTGCGCCCGATCCCGGCATGTGGAAGAACAGGCTCCAGTCGACCGCCAGGTTCTCATCGAAATCCCGGAAGCCCACCAGACTCGGCGGGTTCGTGGCGAAGATCGGGATCCTGTCATTGCTCAGATTGATCCGGTAAATCGGGCGGATCATTGAATGACCGAAACGGTAAGCCGCCACCGAGAACTCCACCGGCATGTACGCTTCGGTGCCCGGCGTCACATGATAGAAGCGCAGGTCGGGTGGCGTGTCCAGTGGATTAGTGCCCTCCGCCAGATGCGGGAGAATAGCGTCGAGAGTTTCGTCTCCGATGATGGTGGGCAGAAAGTCATTCACCACGGACCACTGATAATGCCACCGGACCAGCCTCTGAACATCCTCGAATTCCGGCGCCACTCCGTCGCGATCCGCCAGGAAATCGACCATACGGTTGTGGAAGCGAAGGAACGCCGCCTGCAGATTGCTGATGATGATGTTTTCATCGTCGCGCGGGTCGCCAAGCAGAGCTCTCGAAGGTTCGCCGTTCTCGGGCGAGTTACGCGGAACGCCGCGTGAGTTAGGGTCCTTATCGTTGCCCTTCAGCTTCTTCCCTAACAGCATATGCAGACCGTCATCACGATACAGATAGGGCTGATCCGAAGGACCCCGGCCGTAGACGTTATCGAGATCGAACCGGGGAGTGCGGAAATCGACCAGCGCATCGGGATCATTCTGCTTTTGCAGGCTGCTGGCCGGATCGAAAGTCAGATCGTGATCGATAAATTGCCCGAAGTAGGTGTAGCCCGCGCTGATCCCCGAATTCTCTTCCGGGTCGGACTTAGTCTCGGGCGTCGGCGTGTCTTCCTTCTGTGCCGTCATTCGGAAGCCCAGTTCTTTCAGGGCTTCCGGACTGTATTTTGCGGCAGGCAAAGTGCGGAACATACGTCCGAACCGGCCTTCGTTGAAGTGAGAGTGGAGTGTCGAGTCGAGCCCGCGGAGAACACCATGCGGACGCGGACGATGAACTGGAACTGGAACTGGAAGCGTTTTAACGGGACTTGCCATGAGGATACTCCTGGCGCACATACTCGTTGCAGAACGAGCTGTGCGGTATTTAACGTTCAATACTGCAGTAACTGTGAAAGTGCAACTTAGATTAACTCAGCAATTTCTGAAGGTCAACGACAATTCACATAACTTATCCCCGACCGTTTTGTTGTTTAGTGCAGGACGCCGTTTTGTTGTTTAGTGCGCGACAGAGATATCTCGTTACATAACCACGCCGAAAAGAGTGAACAAAGCGAAGAATTGATGTAAAGGTGCGCGTTAGTACGATCCTCCCGTATGCCGCTGCCGGTAGCCCAGCGGCTGCGGCCTAGTCGTGGTGGAAGCCCTTATCTAACAACCATGCCAGCGGTGGCATGAACAAAATGAGCGCAGTACCCGCAATCAGCCTTCTGAAAAGAGCTGTGTCACCGGGGATATTATCAAGAGCAGCTATCGAGCCAGCGATTACAAAGTAAGTGACGGGGTTCAGCAGCATCATCATCCGAACGGCGCGAAATCCCTTGTGGACAGTATCTCCCGTTTGTAGCTCGAGTCGCCTTTGTGACTCTGTCCACAGAAATCTCCTGTCCAAATCCCACCCTTGAAAAAATTGCCTGGTACGTTGGCCAAAGCTGCTGCGGGGATTGTACAGGACAGAAATTGAACCGGCCGGCCATGTAACAAATGCAAGCGAAGCCGCTGTCATGCTGTAGAAGAACAGAGTAAATGTAGTGCCGGTGAAAAGCAGCAGACTCGACTGGAAGAAAATATTTGCCAGAACTGCCCAATAATACAGCCGGGGTATCAGCAGACACGGCACGGTGGCGAGTTCCGTCACTATTGTGCTCCAGCACATAAAACGGGCCAGCACCATCGGAGGCAACATGGCGTCGAGCTTTATGTACCAGGGCTGATGAAGGCGGTTGACTGCCCAGTTTTCAAAAAAGACTCCCGTGTGCCAGTCTCCGTCGAGTGCCTTGTTGAGTCCCGCGCCGAAATACGTCAGCGCCAGTTGCCAGCGCAGGAAAGGTGGCCCGCCCGGTTGATACAGTCCTGAAAGGAGCAGCATGAGGCCGCAGAATGTCTTGTTATTTCCGTAGTACGCCTTCGAGGAAACCACGGCGATCAGCATCACCGCCCCCAGCACCACGGAAGCGCGCCGGATACTTCTGTTAAACAGGATCGAGACGGCAGCGACCACAAACACTATTTGTAACGTCCACTTGAACAGAGTCGGTGGAAACCGGTCCAGCAGCGGAATAAAAGGCAGCCAGGGATCCGGCAACAGCCGAACATGGTTCGTCACCAGCAGAACAAGGGCAAGAACCTTAACAAGGATTGCAAGATTCACCGGAAGATCCAGGCCGCTGCACCGGAACGGGTTCCACGAGATGTTAGAGGTCTGCCGGGGATTAATTGGTAATACTGTCTGGGCTGTAGTTGGCATTACCGGTTCTCCTGGTTCTGGTTCTCCTGGTTCTTGACACTGCGGTTTGGCATCTGGGGTTTGACACTGTCTTCCATCAGCGGGCGTCACTACCTGACTTGCCAAATGTATGTTTCAAAGCAGATCGCGCGGCGTGATATCCGCACATGCCATGTACTCCTCCGCCCGGCGGCGTCGATGCCGAGCAGATGTAAAGCCCCTCCGCGGGCGTGCGGTACGGATCGGCGGCCAGAACCGGCCGCGCCAGAAGCTGCCGTAAGTTATTGGATCCACCCCCAATGTCTCCCCCGACTAAGTTCGCGTTCGATTCCTCCAGTTGCACGCAATTCTTCGTGTGGCGTGCCAGAATAATATCGCGAAATCCGGGCGCGAACCTTTCGACTTGTGACTCAATCACCTCCGTCAGGTCTCGCGTGGATCCGTTCGGCACGTGGCAATAGGCCCACGCCGTATGCCGGCCCGCTGGTGCGCGCGCCGGGTCGAAAAGACTCGGCTGTGCGAGCAATACGAATGGCCTCTCCGAGTGCTGCCCCGTCCAGGCTTCTTTTTCCCCGGCTTCAATCTCTTGCAGTCTGCCGCCCAGGTGCAGGGTCCCCGCAAGCCGGCACTCCGCATAAGTCCACGGAATCGGTTCAGCCAAAGCCCAATCAATTTTGAAAACTCCCGGGCCATAGGTGAACCGTCCCAAACGCCGCAGGTAGTTAGCAGGCAGGCGCGTGGCTGCCACTCGCATAACGTGGCGAGGCGTCAGATCAAGCATCACGGCGCGGGAAGGTGGCAGGCTTTCCAGGACGTCCACCTTCGCATTCGTCTCAATGACTCCGCCCAGCGACCGGAAATAACCCACCAGTGCATCGGCGATTCTCTGTGAGCCCCCTCCCGGAATGGGCCACCCGCCTGCATGGCCGGCAGCGGCCAGCACTAAGCCGATTGCCGCTGTGGCAGGCTCGTCCAGCGCCACCATGGAATGCGCTGCCAGGCCCGCAAACAGGGCTCTGGCGCGTTTCCCGCCAAAAGCAATTCGAGCGAGGGTGCTCGCAGACCAGAGCGCCCGAAGTCCGAACCCGGCCATTGCGATAGGGCTGTGGGGGAAATGCAGGGGCGGCGCGAGAATCTCGGGAGCCAGTTTGTCCCAGCTGCCCACCAGGGGCGCGAGCAGCCGCCGATACGCAGCGCTGTCTGGATGCACTGTGGCTCCGGTCGCATCGATTCCGCGTTCGAGCGATGCCGGCGGCGCATCGTCGAAAGGGTGGGCCAGTGAGAGTGGCGGATCAATCCAATCAAGGCCATAATCGCGCAAAGGAAGCGAACGGAAGAACGGTGAAGCTACCGCCATCGGATGAACCGCCGAGCACACGTCATGGAGATATCCGGGTAAGGTTAGTTCGAGGGAACGTGTCCCCCCGCCGATGGTTGCGTTTGCTTCGCGTACCAGGACGGAGAGACCGGCGCGCGCCAGCACGATCGCGGCTGACAATCCATTTGGCCCGGAGCCTACTACAATCGCGTCATACAGGCTCATGTGTGACGTCTACGGCTGCGGGGTTGTATCCGCGGGCCAGTGCCATTCACGCGGCTCTTTGCCATTCACCCGGTATATCATCTCGATTACGGCTCTCTCACCGGCTGCCGATCGCCTCTCTTCTGCCTGCTGCAGCATATCGATGACGTGCTGCGGCGACCGGTTATCAAAGCCGCGCATTGGCCGCCGGTACCGCTGCCGGAACTCGGCGGCACTCAGTTCATGGCCGTTCACCACAGACTTCGCTTCATAGTCGGTTTGTATATCGAATGGAGCCCAGCAAAAGTACCGGGTCGGGACGAACCGCGCATAGGCGATCGCTCCAATCTGAAAGGCAAACAGCAGCACCGGTATAACGATCCGCATCATTCTTACCAATAGAGTTTCAGCGCAAGCTGCACCTGCCGGGACGTCCGCTGGTAGAGCAACGGAGCACCCGCACCCGTGATGGTCCCTGCCGCCGGATTCCCAATCTGCGCGTTGGGGTTATTGAACTGCGGTGTGTTCAAAACGTTAAATGCCTCTGCCCGGAACTGCAGCCGGCGGCTTCCGCTCTCATTGAACGCAAAATCTTTGAACGCCGAGAAGTCGAACTGTTTGGTGCCCGGTCCAAACAGAATGTTCCGCCCCGAATTCCCGAACACGTAATTGCCCGGAGAGACAAAATCGGCGGTATTGAACCACGCTCCGATCGTTGGATTATCAAGGTTCCCGGAGCCGATCCGATTAGGCCATTGCACCGTGTTACCGGAATTCAACAGGCTGCTCACCATCACGGGCGTGAAGGGTGCTCCGGTCGAAAACGTCTCGATACTATTGATTCGCCATCCTCCGATCACCGTTTGCGCCACGCCGTGCGCGCCGCTCGCAAACCTCTTACCGCGGCCAAATGGCAGATCGTAAGACCAGCTCAGCACCACCGTGTGGCGAATATCGAAATCTGAGTTACCCCGGTAAAGTCTGAGGTTCTTTGGATTCTGTATACCGGTCCCGTTTGAATTACCGCTGGAGTTGTCTAGGCTGTGCGCAAAGGTGTACGCGCCCTGGAAGTCAAAACCCGAAGCAAGACGGTTCTTATATGTGACCTGCATCGAATTGTATGACGAATTGGCGCAGGTGCAGTTCAGCGTCCCGTCCGCCAGGCTCGGATACGGTCTTCGGCTCGCAACGGCGCCAGGGCCGGGAACGGCCTGATTGATGTTCGGGTTGATCAGGATGTGCGTACCGTTCTGGCCGACATAGGCCAGGGAAAGTGTGTCGTGAGTCGTGATCTGT
The DNA here is from genome assembly GCA_030838885.1 of Bryobacterales bacterium. Lineage (GTDB taxonomy): Bacteria > Acidobacteriota > Terriglobia > Bryobacterales > Bryobacteraceae > BOG-234. Next base: position 5,847 of record JAUZEU010000111.1, read on the forward strand.
CTCTGGATGTTGAAGTTCCACTCGTTTGCGGAAGGGTTCGGATAGCTCCGTTGGAATACCTGGAACGCAGTCCCGGCGGAAGGGAACAGACTCGGGCGAGCGGCCGGAAAGCCGGCAGAGATAGGCAGAGCCGCGGCATAGCCCGCTGCGCCTGTGCTGTTGGTAGTAATGATTGACCCGTTGTAAGGTGCGTTCTTGGCCTGTGGATTGGAGTTGTAAGTCTCGTACGCGTAGAAGATACCAAACCCCGCGCGTATGACCGTCTTCGAATCCACGCTGTATGCGAAACCAATTCGCGGTGCAATATTGGTGTAACGCCCGTCAGTGACAGTGTTACCCGGATGGGCCGGAGTCCCTACCGGCACAAGGGTGGCGCCATTGCTGGGGTCAAAAACTGCCAGCCGGTCATGTCGCTCCCGCCACGGAGTCACCATTTCGTCGCGAAGCCCCAGGTTTAGTGTGAGCTTCTGGGTGATTCGCCAGTTATCCTGCACGTAAACACTCGGGCGAAAGCGGATCAGATCGAAATACTGGGTAACGTCCAGTTGAGAGCTGATCGGACGCCCGTACAGGAAATCCGCCATGCCGTAACCCGTATAGGATCCGTTAAATGTATAGGTTCCATTGGGCTTTGGAGGGGTCAGAAAGGCAAATCTGGTGCTCATCCAGTTGAATCCAAACGTCAACTCATGGCTGCCTTTCACCGAGGTCAGTGCCTGGTCGACTTGCCACAGGTTATTGACTTTCTTGATATTTCCGTTGCCGTCACCCAGAGCGGCGCTTCCTGAAATATTGATGGTGGTCAGCCCGGGAGCACCGCCGGCGTTTGCATTGGGAATACCGAGCTCCTCAGCCAGACTTCCATATTGAGTACCGAAGTCGATGATATCTTCCACAAGCCGTGAGTAACCAACGCGAGCCTGATAGTACGTCCTGGGACCGAAAGAATGCCCGTAGCCGAGGACGACCTGGTTTCCTGGCGCAAGTGTCAGGCCAGGGTATCCCGGGCCCCCGCCTATGGCCGGGTTTGGCAAATACCCCGGATTCGTCGTGGCGGGATTCTCTTTGCTGAAACGGCCGAAAAGCGACGAGTTAGCCGTGCGGTAGTCCACTCGTATATCGCCCTGATCGATGTTGTTGATGAGTGCGCCGTTGTACAGATAATTGCTGACCAGCCCCGCCCCGGGTATATTTGGCAGGGGATAAAGCGCAATCAGCTTAGCTGCCGTGGGGTCGATCCGCTGTACCTGGTTATTAGGCAACGGCGTCGTGGTGCCGGGTACGTTCAGCACGGTCTTGGGAAGTAGTGCCGAGAAGTCACCTGTACGGAAGGCAGCCGTCGGCACGGTGGAAATATAGGTCTGGGCCTGGCTCACCCGCTTCCCTTCGTAGTCCGCGAAGAAGAAGAGCTTGTCCCGCCCGTTAAAAATGTGAGGAATCACCACAGGGCCGCCCAGATTGACGCCGAACTGATTCAGATGAAATGGCGGGATAGGGTTGGTCTTGGAATCGAAGAAGTTCTTTGCGTCCAGCTTTGAATTCCGCAGAAACTCATAAGCGGCGCCGTGTAGCTCGTTGGTGCCGGAGCGAAATGTGACGTTGATGATGGAGGGGCCGCCGCCATACGATGCCGGCGCGGCGCTGGTCTGAACTTTGAACTCCTGAATCGCGTCAACGGGTGGGTAAAAAATCAGAACGTTTGCATCTGTATCGACGCTCTGAATGCCGTCGAACATATAGATGCCGATATCCGAGGGATTACCGTTAACGACCGCTCCGCTTGTTCCGCGTCCGGCCGTGTAGCCGCCGTTAGAAACGTTAGTGGAGCTGCCACGATTGTTCACGCCGGGCGCCAGCTGCACCAGCTGGGTAAAGTTCCGGCCGTTGAGTGGCAGATCGACAACCTGCTGTCGGGTGCGCAGGTTGCTGAGTTCCGATGAGGCAGTCTCGATAGCCGCTATACTCTCGCCGACAGTGACGCTTTGAGTTGCAGCGCCGATTTCCATCGAAACGTTCAGTTCCGCTCGCTGCCCTACAGCGAGCGCAAAGTTCTGTGTCTTCTCTTTGAATCCGCCCTGCCTTACCTTGAGCGCGTACTCGCCGGGCTGCACAGCCACAAAGTCGAATTCGCCGGTTCCCGAGGTCGTCGTTTGGCGGGCAACGTTGGTCGCCAAACTCCGGATCTCGACGGTCGCATTCGCCATCGGCAAATCGGACTGATCTCTCACCGTCCCGACTACAGTTCCCACCTCGAACTGTGCGAAAGAGGCGAGCGGAACTAAGAACGACACCACAATTACACATAGAACGCGACGCAGCATGTGAACTCCCCTTTTTGCGCTGTAGTCCGGCGAGCTGCGGACGGCACAACGCCGACAAGCGAATTCACCTTATCACAGATGTATGATTCTAAAAGCGCGACCCTTGGCTCCGTATCGTGCCTTTCGGAGGGGTTCCAGCTGAGCTGAGCGGCTCACATTGTGACTGGGACGGCGGTAAGCACAGGGAGGACAACTCGGGATATGCCGGAATAAATGCGAAAAGTCAGCGGGTAACAGAAGCGCTGATCGAGTAGCACATTTTCAACTGACAAACCCTGCGGAATGCAAGAATCGATGTGTGTCAAATCATCCGGCGCACCCGGCTTACTCGTTTTGGGCTCACTCTGATCGTAACGGTCTCAAAGAGTCTGATCCCCGTGCCCAATGGCAGCCATTGGCGGAACACCTGCGCGTGGTCGCTCGCATGGCGCGACGCTTGGCGCAGGCAGCGTGCCCCGCTGATATCGCCTTTCATGCGAACGCCCACGCTGCCGGAATGCTGCACGATATAGGAAAGTACGCGCCCAGCTTTCAGCGAATGATCAGGGGTGAAATCCGAAAGGATGAGGGCGGTCACGCCGCGCGCGGCGCTGCTTTGGCTTGGCATCCGCGCAAGGCCGCCGAAGCCGCTTTTGCAATTGTCGGTCATCACAGCGGAATTCCCAATCCGAACGACGGTTCCGGGTCATTGCTTCAACGCATCGCGGATGCAACCGAAGCGGCCCACGCTCTGCGCCCGACCGCCCTCGCCGACTGCCCCGAACTTGCTGATGCGCTGGGCTCCCTGACTTCTTCGCTGGGACCCAGGGGCCGTGATCTTCACACCCGAATGCTCTTTAGCTGTCTGGTCGATGCAGACCGTCTCGATTCAGCATCACGCGCGCTCTCCTCTGAAACCCTTCGGCCCGCGGAGCGACTGCAGTCCCTCCTTGCGTTTATTGAGCGGCGAGCCAGTCACGTCCCGGAGGGTCCGGTCAAGACTGTTCGCGCACGAGTACTTCAGGACTGTCTTGCGGCGGGTGCTTTCCCTGAAAACCTCCTGTCGTTGACCGTACCCACCGGGGGCGGCAAGACCCTCGCGTCGCTCGCGCTGGCTTTACAGCGAGCCATATCGCAGCCTGAGAAAATTCGCCGCGTCATCGTTGTCATTCCTTATCTTTCAATTATTGAGCAAAATGCTCAGGTCTTCGTCGACGCGCTCGGTCCTGGTGCCGTGCTCGAACATCACTCCGGCAATTTCGAACGCTTGACGGTAGCGGGCGACCGCTTTGCTCCCGAGCCGAACAACATCGAAAACAATTACCAGACCCCCTGGCTCAACCCCGCCACTGAAATTGGGACGCTCCCATCATTGTCACCACCTCTGTGCGTTTCTTTGAAAGCCTGTTTTCAAACCGTCCTTCCGATCTGCGCCGCCTTCATAATGTGGCTCGCTCGGTTGTGATTCTTGATGAGGTGCAAACTCTGCCTCGGAAGTTCCTGAACCCTCTGCTTTCGGCCATGCGTGGACTCGCCAAGGATTGGGACACTACCTTTTTGTTTTGCACTGCCACCCAGCCGGCATTCGAGAGATCCGAGCAGAGCGGAGCATCCGACCCTCGTTGGCCAGCAGGCGAAGTGCGCGAGGTGATCCGAAATGCTCCCCAGCATTTCCAGTCGCTGCAGCGTGTGTCGGTCGAATGGGAACTGAAGAAGCCGCTACCGTGGCCGGAACTTGCCAAACGGATGCTCCACTCGCGCCAGGCGCTCGCCATCGTGAATCTGCGCGATCACGCCATGACTCTCTTTAGTGCCATCAGGACCCAGGCCCCGGGTCATCCGGGCGTGTTCCACCTTTCCACTCGCATGTGTGCCGCTCACCGCCTCTCAAAGCTTGCAGATATTCGCACGCGTCTGTTAGCTAAAGAACCCTGCGCGGTGGCCTCCACCCAGCTGATTGAAGCAGGTGTCGATCTGGATTTTCCGGCGGTATTCCGTGCTTTGGCGCCATTGGACTCGATCGTTCAGGCGGCCGGCCGTTGCGACCGCGAAGGCGCGTTAACCGCCGCTCTAGGCTCGCCAGGTGGCAAGCTAACCGTCTTTTGCACGGAAGATGGAAAGACGCCTCCGCATGAGTACAGAGAGGCCACTGACATAACGTCGGCGATGGCAAAGGCCGCGCCCCTTTCCATTCATGATCCCGAAATCATGGCCCGCTATTTTCACCGTTATTACGGCGAGGCCAGTGCCACCAGTCTGGGTTTAGAGATCGAACAGGCGCGCAATAAAGCATGTTTTCAAGATGTCGCGGACCAGTTCCGCATGATTGCGGACTATACGCAGGATGTCTTCGTGCCGTGGGATGCCGAATCGCGCGCTCTGATTCAGGAACTGGATACGATTGGCCTAATAACCGCCGAACTTCGTCACAAGCTGCAACGCTATGTGATCGGTTTGTCTCCCGGTGAGTTTATACGGGCAAAGCGGGCCGCCCTGCGCCAGATAAGGGATACCGGTCTCTGGGTCTGTATTGATGGACTCTACAAAGACGACCTCGGAATTATGATAGAACCCGACCCGGCTTCCATGGTTGTCTGAGCGGATTTCTAAATAACTGTTGCACTCGCTGCAACTTTCCGTCATAGTCATTGATCGCGCCTCAGTTATGAAAGTTAATCTCAAGATTTCCGGCGATTTCGCCTGCTTTACCCGGCCCGAGAATAAAGTCGAGCGCATGAGTTACGAATGCCCCACCCCGTCCGCCGCCAGAAATATCCTCGATGCTATCTGCTGGCGCCCTCAGATGAGGTGGATAGTCACGAAGATTTCGGTCTTGAAGCCGATACGCTACCAATCGATTCGCCGCAATGAGTTGCAAAGCAAGCTAAGCGGAGGAGCCGTCAGGGGCTGGATGTCTGCCCCGGACACCTTCAGACCGGTATTGGCCGGTGCCGGCGCGGACACCGATGCCACCCCACGCAACTCTCTTGTTCTGCGTGACGTCGGTTACCTGATCGAAGCTTATCCTCACGTTTACGATACCGCCGGTGAAGACAAGCCAGTCAAATACATCGAGATGTTCAATCGTCGCGTAACCAAAGGCCAATGCTTTAGCCAGCCCGTCCTTGGGTGCCGCGAATTCCCGGCCCGGTTTGAGCACCCCTCACCTGCCGACGAGCCGATTCCCGTTTCGCTCGACATCGGGAACATGCTGTACGACATCATCTTTCGCAAAGAATTCAATCAGGCGGTTTTCTTTAGAGCAAAGTTAGAGAACGGCGTTCTCAATGCCGATCCATTCGCCGTAATCGACGATCCGAAGCGAAGGGAGGCTCTTCTCTCATGCTCATCCAGGCCTTAGCTGCCTACGCCGATACCCGTTTGGCGGGTGAGCTTGAAGAACCGGCCTTCGAGTTCAAACCTGTGCGCTTTTTCCTTGAAGTCTCTGATGACGGCACCTTCCTCGGCTTTATCGAGCGCACGGAATCCGTTCAGCGCGGTAGCAAGACCTTCGTCACTGTCCAGCAACTCAACATTGCTAAATCGCCCGTCGCGCGAGTGAGCGGGCTCCATCCCCTTTTGGCGTGTGACGACATGAAGTATGTTTTGGGGCCAGGGGAGTGGACAAAACCGGAAGAAGTTCAAAATCAGAAGGAGCGCCACGAAGCATTTGTTGCCTTGCTTCGGACTGCCGCTGAAGCCACCACTGACGGCTCTGTTGAATCGGTCCTCCGGTTTTATGATCGGCCGATCGAGGTGGAATTCTGCACGTAAAGACTTGGCTGCCAGAAAGCCAGTGCCCGGTAACATGATCTGTCTCTACGCGGAAGGTGCTCTGATCGCAAATCCAGCCGTTCGCGGCCATTGGCGTACACACTACGAGAGCGCATTCGGCGAGCGTAGCCAGAAGGGCGGGGAAGGAATGTGCCTGATTTCTGGCGCGTTCGGTGCCATCGCCGCTACTCATGACAAGATCAAGGGCGTTGGCAATCTCGGGGGGCAAGCCGCTGGTGTATCCCTGATGTCATTTGACAAACCCGCATTCCGTTCCTACGGATGGGACCAGAACGCCAACAGCCCGGTATCGCCGTCCCGTGCTGCCGCCTATGTCCTCGCATTGAATGACCTCCTTAAGGCCGGCAGCGCTCAGCGTCGCAATCATGCGGGCGTCGGTTTCCTGTTCTGGACCAAAATCGCGCCCAATGACGATACGTGGGACGCGATTGAGAGCGCGACTCCCGCGCAAGTCAATAAACTTCTGCAACTCGATCCCAACGCTGTTGGCTATCCTGACGAATTCTACTTCCTGGGAGTATCGGGAAACGGTGGACGGCTGCTGGTGCGCCACTGGTATCACGACTCGCTGGCCCGCGTAAAGGCAAATGTAAAAGCATGGTTCGAAGGTCTCGCCATCGCAGATGCATTCAGCGGCGCAATCGCTGATCCGCCGCCGTTATGGCTGCTCCTGAAGTCCATTGCGCGCGATGAACCGGCGCCCGACCGCATTCTGGATCTCGTGCAGCGCGCGATAGAAGGTCAGCCTCTCGGTCGCAGTATCCTCGCGGCGGCTCTGAACCGCCAGCGGGCCTCCACAAAGAAGGAACGCTTTCGGCCGGAGCGTATCGGCCTGATCAGGCTCTGCACCAACGATCTCACGAGAGGGGAAACAACAATGCTTATGACTCAGACGCTCGATTCCGGACAGACCCACCCGGCTTATCTCTGCGGCAGGCTGTTGGCCATCTACGATGCCCTGCAGTATCAGGCCCAGGGAGAGTTGAACAGGACTGTCGCCGATAGCTATTATTCGCTTGCGTCCATCAACCCTACGGCTGCCTTCCCTCGGGTCGACGACCTCGGCCAGAAGCACTTGCGCAAACTTCGTCGTGACAAACCGGGCGCGATGTTGGCTATTCAGCGCGAAATCCAGCAGCTCCACCAGCTTCTTGCTGATCGGTGCGGGGCTCGCTTTCCTGGGCCTCTGAACCTGGAAGATCAGGGCCGGTTCGCCATCGGTTTCCACCACCAGCGCGCCGAAAGCATGGCCCGTGCTGCGGCACGCAAGCTGGAAAACAACTCGGAAGATCTCACTTCAGACGCCAAGGACATATTATGAACTCCCCGATCCAGAAACGCTACGATTTCGTCTATCTGTTCGACTGGACCGACAGCAACCCGAACGGTGATCCCGACTCCGCCAACGCGCCCCGTTTCGATCCCGAGACATTTCAGGGGTTGGTCACCGATGTCTGCCTCAAACGCAAAATTCGCGACTACATCGCCATCCGTCAAAACGGCCTGCCCGGCTTCGGAATCTATATCATGGCCGGACAGGCATTGGAAAAATCCCAGGAGAAACCCTATGTCCTTCTGAATCTCACGAAGAAGACAAAAGAGCGCAAGCCCATAGAAGAGGCTCGTGACTGGATGTGTCAGAACTTCTTCGATGTGCGTACTTTTGGAGCAGTCATGAGTACTACCGATTTCAATTGCGGCCAGGTTCGCGGCCCTGTGCAATTGGGATTCGCCCGGTCTATTGACCGCGTATTCTCAACCGAGCACTCCATCACCCGCCAGGTGCAGACCACCGTCAAGGACTTCGAGAGCAAAGGCGGCATGGGCACTTTCGGCCAGAAACACACTGTGGCGTACGGCCTGTATCGTGTCCACGGCTTTGTGAACGCCCATTTCGCGGCACAAACCGGGTTCGGCGAACAGGATCTCGATCTCCTGTGGAAAGCCCTCGCAAACATGTTCGACGTGGATCGCTCCGCCGCACGTTGTGGCATGGCGCCCCGCGGATTGTTTGTTTTCGAGCACGCCTCAGCTCTCGGCGAATTCCCCGCGCACCTGCTTTTTGATCGCATCAAAATTAGCAAACGGGAAAGCGTCGAAATCCCTCGTTCCATAGGCGACTACATCATTGATGTCGATTCGAAAGATCTTCCCGCTGGTGTCCGGCTCCTCCAGCCTTTTGGCGCAGCCGCTGGCGCTTGACCGCAATGTCGGCAACAGATGAGGTCGCCCTGGACGGAGAACTGGACGCCGCCCGGCTGCCGCTCTCCGCCCTGAATCATCTCGTATTTTGCGAACGGCGCTGCGCTCTGATTCACATCGAAGGCGTTTTCGTCCAGAACGCTTTCACAGTTGAGGGAACGCTCGCCCATGAAGCGGCGGACCTTTCCGGTTATGAGGTACGGGAGGGAGTTCGAATGCTGCACGCTCTCCCCCTGTGGTCGGCACGGCTGAAACTGAGTGGGAAGGCAGACATCATTGAGTTTCGGCCGAACTCTGATGGATCTGAAACGCCGTTTCCTGTGGAATACAAGCGAGGTCGCCGGAATCGTTGGCAAAACGACGACGTCCAGCTCTGCGCACAGGCCTTGTGTCTCGAAGAAATACTCCTCACGGAAGTGCCGCGAGGAGCAATCTTTCATGTCTCAACCAAACGCCGTCGCGAGGTGGAGTTCACTCGTCAGCTTCGCGACCAGACCGAAGCCGCGGTATCGAGGCTGCATGAACTGATGGGATCCCGCGAGATTCCTCCCGCGGTGCTCATGCCAAAGTGCGAGGGCTGTTCCCTCCACGAAATTTGTATGCCGGAGCTTTCTCTTCGGAGCACCGAGATCGAAGCCGCGAGCGCTCACCTGTTCCGGTTCTGACAGGCGGAAACGGACTGCCATGGAAATTCAGCAAAATACCCTCTACGTGATGACTCAGGGTGCATACCTTCATCGCGACCACCTCGCGCTCCAGGTCAAAGTGGACGGCGCGGTTCGCCTCGCCGTTCCCCTGCACAACCTGCAGGCAGTTTCCTTGTTCGGCAACGTGATGGTTTCGCCTGGTGCCATGGAATTATGTGCGCTGGGCGGTGTCAGCATGACTTTCCTTTCCGAAACCGGTCGTCTTCTCGCCCGCGTCGACAGCCCAGCTTCTGGTAACGTTCTTCTGCGCCGCAAACAGTTCCGCCAGGCCGACGATGGCGCCGCCTGTGCTGGATTGGCACGCAACTTCGTAGCCGGTAAAATTCAAAATTGCCGGGGCAATCTGCTCCGCGCGGCGAGGGACAACGCAGCAGGTGAGGATCGGGAGTCTCTCCGTTGGGCATCGGAAGAGCTTGCCAGCGCACTCCGGCGGCTTGAGTTCACGCAGTCACTCGACGAGATTCGCGGTACCGAAGGCAACGCCGCCCGGGTTTACTTCGGCGCATTTGGCAGCATGATCCGCGCCGACCGGGAGCATTTCAGCCCTAAGGGTAGAACCCGTCGGCCCCCGCTGGATCGCTGTAATGCGTTACTCTCGTTTGTTTATGCGCTTCTCGTTGCAGACTGCACGGCGGCGCTTGTTGCGTCGGGCCTCGACCCCAATGTCGGATTCCTGCACTCAGATCGGCCCGGTCGCCCGTCTCTTGCACTTGATCTAATGGAAGAATTCCGGCCCATGTTAGCGGATCGCCTGGTGCTGACGCTTCTGAATCGTCGCCAACTCGCGGTCTCCGACTTCACGGTTCGCGACGGGGGAGCTGTGGAGATGGCTGAGAAGGCAAGGAAGCTGGTCGTGACTTCCTGGCAGGAAAGAAAACAGGAAACTGTTACCCATAACTTGCTCGGCTGTTCCATGCGGGTGGGTTTGCTTCTGCACGCTCAGGCGCGCATCCTGGCCCGAACGATACGCGGCGAGATGGAAAGCTATATCCCGTGTACGCTGAAGTGACTGAAAAATGCTCATTGTAGTGGCATACGACGTATGCACCGAAACCAAAGAAGGACGTCGTCGCTTGCGCCGCGTAGCTCAGGCGTGCAAGGATTACGGGCAGCGAGTACAGAAGTCGGTGTTTGAGTGCCTGGTGCGCGACGCTGACTGGGCCAAATTGCGGCACCGGTTGCTGGCCGAATTTTCGTCAAAAGAAGACAGTCTGCGTTTCTATTTTCTCGACGAAAACTCCAGAGCCAGAACGGAACATCATGGTACTGGTAAGCCGGTAGACCTTGATGGCATTTTGGTGGTTTGAGTTCGTCCGCGAACCGTGAGTGACGTCCGATTCCCCGCAGTTTCGCGTTTTCGTTAATTCACATCGTTTTATCAACTTCCAGTCAAGTGGCCTTCGCAGCGAAAGTCTTATTGCCGGTTCTTTCGAGCGTTCGCGCCAGACGCCGTTAAAATGTAAGCTGCTGCGTAAGTTATAAGGGCAGCTTTCCTCCGGCTCATCAGCCGGAGGCGGATTGAAACCGTTGTCAACCGTTGTTAGGCCGGCGATTGCCATTTCCTCCGGCTCATCAGCCGGAGGCGGATTGAAACCCTGTAGTGGTGCGCGTGAGGTCTGTCGGCACACTTTCCTCCGGCTCATCAGCCGGAGGCGGATTGAAACTCTAGCGCAAGAGCGATTGCGTCAGATATGGGGCTTTCCTCCGGCTCATCAGCCGGAGGCGAATTGAAACATGCATAGTCTATTTCTAATTAGACACATCACAAATTTCCTCCGGCTCATCAGCCGGAGGCGGATTGAAACTACCCACACCGGGCAGTTG
>JAUZEU010000116.1 GCA_030838885.1 Bryobacterales bacterium
CGCGGGCATCTATGTTCCGGATCGAATAGACCTTCTTCTGGACCAGCGCCGACCGCGTCACCAGAAGCCCGTCGTGCGCGTGCAACTCCCGGACGTTGGTGTTTTGAGAGTTCAGGTTTGCGGAGATACGGGTGCCGAGATCCACGCCATAGCTGATGAAGCGCTTGTCGCTGCTCTTGATCGTTTCCACCAGAGCCTCCCCGGCATAAGCGCCACCGTCGTAAACCGTGATGGGGCCACCGTCGAGCGTCCTGCCGGAAGTATTCGTGAGTTCGGCAGCGCTCAGCGGGTTCGGCTTGCTTTGGTCGGAATAGATTATCAGCTTCCGAGCCGTGACCTTCTGCTGCAGGAAAGGCAGCATGGCGGACTCGTTCTTTTTTACGGTGACGGGGTTCCCGATGGAATACTCGAAGAGATCGGCAATCTCCGTGGCCTTTCCGGCAGGCGCGACGGAACTCATTATTTGTTCCTGCATGCTGAGACCTGCGGACGGTCTGTAGCTGCCCCCGCCCATCCCGCTACCTTCACCGAGTTTGTCCATCGCTCTCGGGGCCGCGGCCGGCATTCCGGCTATGATCCCCCCCATCACCGCCCCGGTATGAACCGTGGGCGCGACCGCCTGATCCTCCGGCAACTCTGCGCTCGCGCGGCGGATGTACTTGGGGTTATAGAGTTCGCTGATAAACGAAATCGGCTTCCCTGAAATTAGCGATACGTGGACGTTGGTCCAGTCTTCGCCGGTCGTGTTGTCGACAATCGCCCAGCCTTCCAGCGTCGGCTGCGGAGCCGTATCCGCGAACAGCAGCCGGTAACTCGATTTCCACGCCGGCATCGGCATCATATAATTCGCCCGAACCTCGCGCGATTTCGAATCCGTCGAGTCGATGTAGATGCTGCGTTTGTCCTTCGACCGCGAACTGGTCAGCGCGGCCAGGTAATCTTTAAACTGCAATTGCAGCTTCGGATCGGTAAACCGGAGCGCCGAAGCTGCCGACATATCCACATTCCGCAACTCGCCGGAATCCATCAGAAGGGTGAGCTGTTCGTGCTCGGCCCGTTCTTTGTCGCCCGGAATCATCCGCGCCGACACGATCCCACCGGAAACCTTCTGCGGGCCAAACTCCATCTCCAGCCGTGCACCCTTGAGCTGGTCCAGCACCGCGCTTAGAGGCTGTCCCGGCGAAATCTGGAACGGAAATTCGTTCAATTTCTGCTCCAGGGGAATATTGGAGTCGTACCGGATTGCCGTGACCTTCCCGCCATTGTCGTTGACCGTGAGCGACTTCAAAACGTCGTTCATTTCTTCAGCTTTGAAGTCCAAACGTGCTGATTCACCCGGAGCGAGTGGCCCCTGGCGCTCAAAATACCCTACGCCGTGTTTGTAGAGCACCACGGTTCTGACGGGCAGTTCCGCAGCGAAGCCAGGCGGCTGAATTGTCACGCAAAGAGTTGAAGCGACAAGGCTTCGGAGCAGTACGTTTCCGGAATTCATACCGCTGTATAGACGGAATTTTGTCAATTAAGTTCCAACTCTCACTAACGATGACGCCAGCTGTAGTGCTTAACGTTGAGACACCTTGACACAAACCTTCCGTGCGGTCAGAGTGAACTTAGGATGCGCGTAGCTAAAGCTGCTATTTTCTTCTCGTTGACGGTGTTCGGGGCGTCGGGACAACAGGCGCCGTCTGAGACGCCTTCGGAGAACGATCCGTCAGCCGCGGCCCGCCTCCAGCGCGAGAAGCAAATCCGAATGTACGACCCGCTGGATAAGAGCCACCCGCTGGCCGATCAGCAGTCCATTCCCCCCAGTGTCCGCGATTCCACTCCCGGGCAACCTGGCGGATCTTCCGACGCTGTGCGACCCGATCCGGCTACCCGCCCTCTTAGAGGGTCTGCCGCCGAATCGAATCAATCCGGCTCTGTCACGCCTCGCACCCAAGGCCCGCAAGTGCTCTCACCCGACGGTGAGTCCCCCGTTCAGGAATACAGCGGACCTGCCGTGCTGAGCCGCAGCTATACCATCTCCCGGCCTTCCACTCCCGAGCAGGTCAGGTGGTCGCCGACTCTGGGCTACTTACAGACCTATGATTCCGGCCTCTCCAATTTGTACTCCAATTCTGGCCAAACTCAGGGCAGCCCGTCTCCCTTGGGGTACGTAATTAATTGGGGCGTGACGGGCCGGCATTTCTGGAAGCATGATCAGGTGGGTCTGGATTACCAGGGTTCGAAAAGCAAAATCGGCGGGTATTCGGGCCTGAATGGAACTAACCAAATTCTCCGCGCCGACTATGAACACCAGTTCTCGCGCCGGCTTGTTCTGAATGTAGTCACGTCTGGTTCGATCCTTTCCCAGGCTTACGGTTTTCTGGATACCGGACTGGTCCAGGGAAATTCCATTGCGAACATCAGCCTGTCGGCAAGCCCCAACGTTCAGGTTATCGACCAGGGGACCCGCCAACTCATGAACCAGGTAAGCATGACCTGGCGGAAATCGGCGCGCTTGTCATTCAACGCCAGCGGAGGTGCTTTTTTTGTCCAGCGTACCGGCGGCCTCTACGGAAATACAGGCTATCAATCTCAGGGCGATGTGAACTACCGTTTGACCCGCAAGACGACCACGGGCGTTTATTACTCGTATACCGGGTATACGTTCACTCACCGTATCAACGTAGCGAACCTGCATACAATGGGCGGCATCTACTCATATGCGCTTGGCAAGACAAGTCAGATCAGACTTCGCGCGGGCATCACCCGGATCGAGAATGAGGGCTTACGGACAGTCACAATCGATCCGGCCATCGCGATTTATCTGGGTCAGTCGACAGGTGTAGTTAACTCGTACACGGTGAGCTCAACTTCGGATGTGTCGGCAGAGTTTGTGAAGGATTTCGGACGGAATCGCACCGTGAACGTGGCTTATGTCCGAGGTGTTTCGCCCGGAAACGGACTGCTGCTGACTTCATTGCAGCAAGGTTTCTCCGGGAACTTTTCCATGAGGGTGTTCAGAAATTACCTTGTGAGCGCCACGGGTTCACAGACATCTTTGTCTGGCGTATCCGAGAACAATTCCAGCTACAACAGCCAGTCAATCGGGCTGGGTGTGTCGCGGCCGCTGCCTCATCACCTCAGTGCCGATTTCCGGGTGGAATACCGGACGTATAACATTACATCGCAGCCCAACTTAGACCACCAGTGGCGGGTGAGCACGGGTTTCTCGTGGAATCCCGGCGAGAGCTGGCTCCGGTCCTGGTAGGTCAGGGACGCGGCATGGTCGTGATGACCACTGCCCGTGCTCCGGTTTCCGCCGCGCAGCGGTAGCCGTGGGGTTCCGAAGAATCGAAATAAACGCTGTCGCCCTGGGCGAGCGAATGATCTTCGCCCTGGCACATCACAATTAATTCCCCTCTGATGACGAAGATGAATTCGGAACCTTCATGCAGGTGCATCCGGCACTCATCCGGTTTCCTTTGCGGGAAGTCGGCCAAATAGGCCTGCAGCCCTTTCTCCTGGGCTGAAAACGCCAGACACTCGAAGAAATAGCTCGGCAGAGGTGAGTCGGGCCGCTCGGGAAACTGAATCCGTTCGCTGCTGCGTACGATGGTAAAGGTCTTGCGACGCCGCTTATCATCGAAGAAGTAATCGAGCCCGACATCGAAGACCATCGAGATTCGGGCGAGGGTTGGCAGTGTCGGAATCATTTTGCCGGTCTCCAACTGGGACAGCATGGATGCCGACAGGCCGGTGTGCTTTCCGAGGTCCACCAGAGCAATCTTCTTCCTCAACCTGAGCTGTCGAAGCTTGTGCCCCAGGTCGTAGGTAGCCAGCACCCGTTGGATCGTCTGTTCCCCTGTTTCCGGAGCATTTAAAGTCATATCAGTAATGCTGAAAAATTCTAGCTCGATTCCAGTATGGCTAAAATTGGTTTCGTTCACAATGAAAAATTTGCTCCCAATCGGGTTATTCTCGGACTGAGCCTATTCGATAGGACTTCAGGAATGTCATGGCGATGCAAAAGAGTTTGGAGTTTGAAGGATGCCGGGATGAACAGCTTGTTCGAATGTCTCAGGCTGGCCGCCGGGACGCATTTTCGGAGTTGACCCGCCGTAATTACAGCTTGTCTCTGAAACTGGCGATCTCGATTCTGCGTGATCGCGAGGAGGCCGAAGACGAGGTGCAGAACGCCTATTGGAAGGCGTTCCAGCATATCGATCAGTTCCACATTGATGCGAAGTTTTCCACGTGGATGACGCGAATTGTGGTGAACCAATGTCTGATGCGGCTGCGCAAAGTGCGCCGGGCGAAGTTCCTGTACCTTGACGACGTGCAGGCAGGCGAGGAGCGCCGAACGCCGGAGTTACAGGATATGGAACGGTCGCCCGAGTCATTGTTAGGCTCGAAGGAACTGGCGACAGTTCTAAAGAGGGAGATCAGAAGGATTCCACCACTGCTGCGCACGGTTTTCATGCTCCGGGACGTGCAGCAGTTGCCCATGCCCGAGGTTGCCGGGCAGTTGGGCATTTCGGTCGCTGCCGCCAAAAGCCGACTGCTGCGGGCCCGGGCAGAGTTGAGGGGGCGACTGCAGAAGCATTGCGGCAGAATGGGGGCAGCGACGCTGACCGGGGTGACTTAACGGAGCGTGTTCTGACCCAAAGATGAGCCCGAATGACGACCAGTTGTGTTTATGGCCTGGTCTGTACTAAAATCAGAGTTTTGGCGATTGCCCGTCCGCTCTAAGTGTGCGTCCGTGCTTCCAAAGAGGTCAAATTCCCCATGCATGCAATAGTTGAAACTGGAGGAAAGCAGTTCCGCGTCGCTCCAGGCGATGTGGTCCGCGTTCCCAAAATCGAAGGCGATCCGGGCTCTGAGATCGCGCTCGGTAAAGTATTGGCATTATTCGGTGACGGTGGCGATATGTCCATCGGTGACGGTGCGACGTCGGTTCGTGTGAATGCGACGATTACGGCACACGATCGCGGCGACAAGATTCTGGTGTTCAAGTTCAAGCGCAAAAAACAATACAAGCGCACCCAGGGTCACAGGCAGGATTATACGGAGGTTCGGATTCGCGACATCGTTGCGTAAGCTTAACTGCTTATTCGACTTGCGAAACCTGAGAATTTGTCATGGCACATAAAAAAGGTTTAGGTAGTTCCAAAAACGGTCGCGATTCCAAAGCTCAGCGGCTCGGGATCAAGGCCTTCGGCGGCGAACTGATCACCGGCGGTTCCATCATCGTTCGCCAGCGCGGCACGAAGATCAAGCCCGGCACCAACGTGGGCTGGGGCAAAGACGACACGCTCTTTGCGGAGATCACAGGGGTTGTCGAGTTTAGAGACCGTGGCCGGATGGGCAAATACGTCAGCATCGTGGCCGCAGAGCCTGTACAGCTGCAGTAGTCCGCGCATTTCGCGCGGTATCCCTATTTGTGATTAGTTTTCGGTCGGCCGCTGGCTAAATAAGCCAGCGGCCTTTTCGTTTTCCAATTTTGTTGATAAATCTGGATTTTGAATCATGTTAGTAGATGAAGTAAAAATCACCGTGAAAGCTGGCGACGGCGGTAACGGATGTCTTGCCTTTCGCCGCGAGAAGTACGTTCCGCGCGGAGGTCCTTCAGGCGGCGACGGTGGCGACGGCGGCGACATCCGGATGGTTGCCACCATTCACCGCAACACCCTGCTCCATTTCCGGTTTAATCCCGAGTACACCGCGCAGCGCGGCCGGCACGGGGAGGGCAGCAACTGCAAGGGGCATGAGGGCACCGCGATCGTGATCCAGGTCCCGGTTGGCACGACTGTTTACGACGACAACACGGGCGAGAAGCTCCACGATTTTACGGAAGACAAAGAGGAATGGCTCGCCGCGAAAGGCGGCCGTGGAGGGCGCGGCAATGCGCGCTTCACCAGTTCCACTCACCAGGCCCCGACGGAGCACGAGGCGGGCTTTCCGGGTGAATATAAGCGGCTGCGGCTCGAACTGCGGCTGCTGGCCGATGTGGGGCTGGTCGGGTACCCGAATGCAGGTAAATCGACACTTATCTCGCGTATTTCAGCGGCACGGCCGAAAATCGCGGATTATCCGTTTACGACGCTGGAGCCGAATCTTGGCGTGGTGCAGTTGCCAGATCACCGGTCATTCGTGGTGGCCGATATTCCGGGCATCATCGAAGGGGCTCACGAGGGACGCGGTCTGGGTATCCAGTTTCTGAAGCATGTGGAGCGCACCAAAGCGCTGGTCCATTTAGTGGATATGTCGGACACCACCCGCGACCCGGTACACGACTTCGAGACGCTGATGGCTGAACTGGAAGCCTTCAATGAAGATCTGGCGAAGAAGCCGATGGTGGTTGTGGCGAGCAAGATGGACGTTGCGCAGGATCCGGACAAGGTCATGGCGGTGCGGCACCTGGCGGAAGCCCGAGGGTGTAAGTTCTTCGAGATTTCAAGCGCTACCGGGCAGGGAATCGACGCGCTGAAATTCGCGTTGGCAGACCTGGCTTTACCGCCGCTGAACCCGGTGGTGGAGCACCATTATCCGGCGCCCCGGCGGGATGCAGTTGAGGAGCGCCAGGATGCGGTTGAGGATGCTTCCTCGTAGCTGTTAAGGCCTGCCGGCTCCGCTGAGCGTTCCGACCTGAATCAGGTCGACCAGGAGATCCGTCAGCGTTCCAATGTGCTCGACGGTGATGGTAGCCGGACGGCCGGCGCGCTCAGCAAGCAACTGGTCTCTCATGGCTCCTTCGGTAAGGCCCAGCAAAGCAGCCCGGGCCGCTTCGGGGCTGAATCCCTCGCGAAGCTGGCCACGCTCGGCCATTTCCGCCAGCGTTCGATCCAGGAGTTCGGCCAGCCCGCGAAAGCCATCCATAAGTTGGGCCTGCCCACCTTCTTTGCGAATGCGGCGGCCTTCCAGCAAGAGCAAAAGGCGAAGTTCCGGATCGTTCCCCAGAGCTTCAATCATCAGACGTGGAATCATTCGCAGGCGTTCGGCAGGAGAGCCGGCTTGTTGCAGTCTTTCGTCAAACCACGGTCTTAGCGCTGCCCAACCATCTACAAAGATCGAATCGAGCAGGCCTGCTTTTCCACCAAAGTGTTTTATAAGTTGTGACTCGCTGGTACCTGCTTCGCGAGCTATGGATGAAGTGCTGGTGTTCTCGTAACCGGCCTCTGCGAAGAGCTTGCGGGCGGCGGCGAACAGTCGGTGACGTGAGGGGTGTTCGGCTGGCATGTAATAGAGAACCTGTAATTACGAGGTTAGGGGTTTATGACGTCATACCGCCACTCATGGTGTAGTGTAATGAGGTGGATTTCGTACTGGACGCAGTGGAGTTACGGGTTCTCGGCGCTCTAATTGAGAAAGAAAGCACCACACCTGAATATTATCCGCTAACTCTGAATGCTTTGCTTGCTGCATGTAATCAGAAATCGAGCCGCTGGCCCGTGACTGAGTACCAGGATCATGAGGTTCTGAATGCGCTGAATGGCCTCCGTTCGCACGGTTTTGCGGCTGAAATTGTGGGTGGGAGCCGTGTACCGAAGTATGGGCAGCGTTTCACGGAGAAGCTGAACATGGGTCGGCGGGAGACGGCCATCCTTTGCATACTGATGTTACGCGGCCAGCAGACCGTGGGAGAGATAAAAGGCCGGGCCGAGCGGCTTTATGCATTCAGCGATCTGGATGAGGTGGAGATGGTCATTCAGAAGCTGATGGACAGGCCGGACGGCGCGTTCGTTCAGAAGTTTGCTGCAGCGTCTGGGATGAAGGAGCCGAGATATGCGCAGACTCTGGGGGGCGCAGTGGATCCGGGTGCCGTGGCTGTGCCCATAGCGTCGAGTGCGGGGTCTGCCGCTGATCGTTTGTCGGTATTGGAAGGGGACGTGGCTCAGCTTCGGGCAGAGGTTGCGGAGTTGCGCCGGTTGCTGGAGTCTGTGCTTTAGGAGTTTGCATGATAAGGGGTTAGTGATCCCGTAAGCTGGAACGGATGACACGGGAGGATGCTGTTGACGAAGTGCTCCGGCGACTGGTGGAACACTATCAACCTGAGCGAATCTATCTTTTTCGGCTCTTCGGCACGCGGCGAGGCTGGGTCGACAGCGATCTGGATTTCCTTGTTGTCCTGCCGGACGACGCGCCGCGTGAAGCGTTCTTCGACGGCAAGATCTACGAGCGGCTATGGGATATTCCCCTTGCAGTTGACA